>NZ_JBVJHR010000001.1:302269-320235 GCF_055586705.1 Sphaerisporangium sp. NPDC049457
ACCAGCCACTCCTCGACCAATGCCTAACCAACACCCCCCTCTCAAACCCCCCCCCCCCCCCCCCCCCCCCTCACCCCCCCACCCCCCCCCCCCCCCCCCCCCCCCCCCCCCCCCACCCCTTCCCCCCCCCCCCCCCCCCCCACCTCTTCGATTTGTACGACGAGTTCGGGCCGTCGAGCCGCGGGCCCGGTGGTCTGGGTCGTCAGGCCGCGGACACCGGGCATGCCTTCACCGACCGGCGTCGGTACTCCGGTGCGAGCCGGGCCGACGCTCCTCGCACTCTCGTGGCCCCCATCCTGGCGACACCGCGGAAGCCGCAGGCTTCGGCCGCCCCGCTCGCTCCGGCTCGGCCTTCACCATGCTCACCACAGGCCCGGATCCCTGTGCGGACCTGCTCGGCGCTTCTGCTCACAGGGGCACCACCGTCGGGCGAAGGGGACGGCGGTGATGGCCGCGGACCTTCGCCCTTCGCGTCTCAACCCCGGATTCATGAGCACGGGTGATCCCGAGGGCGCACCGGACAATCATGCGATGGCCATTCGCGATTCGTGACGTGTCTGGCTGCGGGCGCATCCCGGAGACTGTCGCCGGAAATCCGCTTTTCCCCTCGGCCGGGCGGGGTGAGAATGCTATGTCGTAATCTGCCACGCTACCGGCGAATCGGGATGAACGCTTCCGCGGGATAAGAGATTATTCGGCGAGGGGGCCTGGGCCGAGGGTGCGCCGACTCGTGATCATGGCGATGACCTGTGGTTTTGTGGAAATGGTCAGTGGAAGCCGCGTGTGTGTCCCCGGCAAGGCGTTGCGTCTAGCGAAGCTTCCATTGGTCGCGGTGCGTCTATCTTTACTGTTATCTGACCATCCCGAACCCTTATGGCTGATCAGGCGTTGGGTACTCTCTGAGCGGTCACATTCGGTAATCGCTGTTCAACGCAGTCCGCGTACGGACGGGCTGTTGCGGCGATTTACTATAGGGAGAATTCAAGAATGATTCGCCGCCTTCTGGTCACCACGGCATGCGTCGGTATGGCCGTCATCGCCCCGGCCGCCGCGGCCTCCGCCGACGCGTCGGTGCACGCGAAGGGCGCCAAGACCGCCAACTGCTGCCCCTGTGGCGTGGGGGTCGTCCCGACGGTGGTCCCGACGGTCGTCGGCTCCGCCTGCCCCGGCGGCTACTACGGCTACGGGGCCGGTTACGGCGCCGGCGTCGGTTACGGCGCCGGCTACGGCGTCGGCTACGGCGCCGGCTACGGGTCCGGTGCCGGCTACGGCGTCGGCTACGGCGTCGGCAGTGGCGGTGGCCGCGGGCTGGGCCTCGGCCTCGGCGTGGGGCTTGGTCTCGGCCTCTGACCTGCCTAGCAGGAAGACAGGCGGCGCTTTCGCGGGTTCGACTCGTGACAGCGCCGCCTTTTTGTCGCGCCCGGGGCGTCGATCGGCCCGGGCGCGGGGGCCCGGTCGGTGCCGCCCGCGCGGCCCAACGGCATCCCGGGGGCGACACGGCGATGCCCGGGGCCTGTGTCCCCCTCTGTCGTGCCTGTGATCGCTTCCGGCGTGGCGTGAAGCTTCTCCGCCCCGCTCGGCACGAACTGCTCTAGGGTGGCGTTGCCCGTGTCCAATGATCAGTGAGTGGTGCGCGGCGATCTCCCCCCTCTGCTATGGCGGTCGAGGTTGAGGAGAGATCATGTCGTGCCGACGCACAGCCCTTATGGGATGCGCCTTGACGGTCAGTGTTCTTACCCTGGCGGCCCCGCCGGCCCTCGCCCAGCCGTGGGCGACCGGCACCGCGGTCACCGTGGGCGCCCAGAAGCCGCTGCCGGGCATGGTCGAGGCACTCCAGCGCGACCTTCATCTCACCGCCGAGCAGGCCCGAGCCCGCCTGCTCAACGAGATCCGGCTGACACCGATCGCGGCGCGGCTCGCCCGCAGGCTCGGCGGCCATTACGGCGGTGCCTGGCTCGCGGGAAGCACCGCGCAGACCCTCATGGTCGCCACCACCAGCTCCGCCGACATCCCCCAGATCCGCGAGGCGGGAGCCGAACCGCAGGTGGTCGCCGGGTCCTTGGCCGACCTCAACGCGATCAAGGACAAGCTCGACGCCGCACTGCCCGCCCGTACCGCCACCGTGGGCAGCGTGCGCTTCATCGACGTGCGGACCAACAGGGTCACGGTCTTGTCCGAAGAGCCCGGGAGGACCCATGACGTCATCAAGAGCATCGGGCTCGGCGGGTCCGCGGTGCAGGTGGTGGCGTCCGCTGAGCGGCCCCGGCCCTTCGACGACCTCTATGGCGGCGACGCCTACTACATCGGGGCGACGACCCGCTGCTCGATCGGCTTCCCGGTCCTCCGTGGCACCCAGAAGGGTTTCGTCAGCGCCGGTCACTGCGGCAGGGCGGGCCAGGCCACCTTCGGCTTCAACTGGGCCGCCCAGGGCACCTTCCAGGCGTCGGTCTTCCCCATCAGCGACTTCTCGTGGGTGGGCGTCAACGGCAACTGGACGCCCACGCCATCGGTGAACACCGGCAGTGGCGGCGTGGTCAACGTCGCCGGGGCCAGGGAAGCCATCGAGGGCGCCTCGGTGTGCCGGTCCGGATCCACCTCCGCCTGGCACTGCGGCATCATCCAGCAGCGCAACGCCAGCGTCGCCTATCCCCAGGGCAACGTCTTCGAGCTCACCCGGACCAGCGTCTGCGCCGAGCCCGGTGACTCCGGCGGCCCCTTCGTCTCCATCGACCAGGCCCAGGGAGTCACCTCCGGCGGGTTCGGCGACTGCACCTCGGGCGGCACCACCTACTTTCAGCCGGTCAAGGAGATCCTCTCCACCTTCGGCCTGAGCCTGGTGACCAGCGCCGGCAACCCGCCGCCGCCGGCCACGGGCGCCTGCACCGGCTTCCCGCACACCGTCACCGGCGCCCTGGCCGCCGGTCGGTACGCTTACCAGCCGGGCAACCTCTACTACAACTCGACCGTGACCGGTCCGCACTCGGCCTGCCTGGACGGTCCCGACGGCGCCGACTTCGATCTCCACCTGCAGAAGTGGAACGGCCGGAGCTGGGTCACCGTCGCCTCGGCCGCGGGACCGAACCCGGACGAGAGGCTGAGCTACACCGGCACGGCGGGCTACTACCGCTACCGGGTGGACGCCGCAGGCGGTTCCGGCTCCTACTCGCTGGGTTACCGGGCGCCTTGACGCGCTCTTCGGGCTGAAGCCCGAAGATTCTGGCCTGTGCCGTCCCGTTCACGCGGTGGCACTTCCGTGGCTTCCTGCTTCGCGGGGCTGTGCCATCCCGAAGGATGGTCTGACCGGCCCTCCACAGGCGTTTAGCCTGTCCGCCCGTCCGGCGGCCAGGATGTTGATCGCGGCGTTGATGTCGCGGTCGTGAACCGCGCCACACGCGCAGGTCCACTCCCGGACCTGCAGAGGCATCGCCTCGGTGACGGCTCCACACGCTGAACACAGCTTGGAGGAAGGAAACCATCGGCTGACCTTGGCGAATGTCCTGCCGTACAGTTTCGCTTTGTACTCCAGCATGTTCACGAACGCCGACCACCCGGCATCGTGCACACTCTTGGCCAGCTTCGTGCGCGCAAGTCCGCCCACCGCCAGGTCCTCCACGAACACCGCTTGGTTCTCGCGGATGATCTGCGTGGAGAGCCGGTGGTGGAACTCGCGGCGGGCGTCGGCGACCCGTGCGTGCGCGCGGGCGACCTTGCGCCGGACCTTGTCGCGGTTGCCGCTGCCCTTCTGTTTGCGGGACAGGGCGCGTTGAGCCTTCTTCAACCGGCTCTCCGCCCGGCGCAGGAACCGCGGAGAGTCGATCTTCGTTCCGTCCGGCAGGACGGTGAAGTGCCCGAGCCCGAGGTCGATCCCGGTCTCGGCTTCGACGGCGGGCAGCGGTCGCGCGGTGACCTCGACCACGAAGCTCGCGAAGTACCGGTCCGCCGCGTCCTTGATGACCGTGACCGAGGACGGGTCGGCAGGCAGGTCCCGTGACCAGCGCACCGCGACCTCGCCGATCTTCGGCAGGACGAGTTTCCCGTTCCGGCTCACCTTGAACCGGGCATTCTTGGTGAACCGGATCGCCTGCCGGTTGTCCTTACGGGACCGCAACCGGGGCGGGGCGAGTTTCGGACCCCTGCGCTTGCCCGACACCGATGCGAAGAAGTTCCGGAATGCCGTCGTGCAGTCGGCGAGCGCCTGCTGCAACACCACCGCCGACACCTCGCCCAGCCACGCCCGATCGGGGCGTTTCTTCGCCTCGGTGATGACCTGGCGCGACAGTTCGGCGTCGCTCACGAACGCAAACCCGTTCTCATGGGCGTCGCTGCGTATGCGCAGTGCGTCGTTGAACACCGTCCGGGCACACCCGAACGCCCGGCCCAGCGCGATCCGCTGGGTGGGGGTCGGGTCGATCCGGTAGTTGTACCGCAACTGCACCTGATCATCATACAGTTGGGTTATGGTCGAGTACGGCGAAATCAGAACAGGCAGGCACTGCGTTTTCGTGCTCCACGCTCATTTGGTCTTCGTGACGAAGTTCCGGCATCGGGTGTTCACCGACGCACACCTGACCCGCCTGGAAGAGATCATGCGGGCCGTCTGCGCCGACTTCGAGACCGGCCTGGCCGAGTTCAACGGCGAGAACAACCACGTCCACCTGCTGGTCGACTTCCCACCCAAGATCGCCCTGTCGAAACTGGTCAACAGCCTCAAAGGGGTGTCCTCGCGGCGGATGCGACAGGAGTTCCCCGAACTGGCCGCCCATTACTACCGGGCGAGCAAACTGTGGTCGGGCTCCTACTTCGCCGGTTCGGTGGGCGGCGCGCCGATCAGTGTCCTGCGCCAGTACATCGAGCAGCAGAACCGGCCCGTCTGAGCGGGTGGACACCGGTCCAGCTGACGGCGAATCGGCTGCTCTTGCCCCGCTACGCAGGACGGTCGGCTTCATCCCTGGGCTGAAGCCCGGAGCACTGCCGACAATTCTGGTAGCGACGACCCCTGTGATGTCCCCGCCGCAGGCCGCGGCCGGGACCGACGGTCACGGCGGCGCAGCCGCCGTGACCCGCGGCTCGCCGGCCGTCGCGGGGCTCAGCTCGCCAGTTGCGGGGGTTCGCCCTCGCGGGTGACCTCGGTGGGGGCCTTGTCGTCGCGCAGCCCGCGCCAGGACGGATGACGCAGCCGCCGGTCGTGGGTCCACTCGGCGTACTGCACCTCGCCGACCAGCACCGGATCGACCCAGTGCGCGTCCCTGGCCTGCTCGCGCGGCACGGGGTCGTCGAACGGGCTGGTCGGCCGCCTCAGCGGGGCCAGCAGTTCTCCCAGCTCGCGCAGCGTCTCCTCGGTGAACCCGGTGCCGACGTTGCCCGCGTAGACCAGCCGCCCCGCCTCGTACACTCCCACCAGCAGCGAGCCCATCGTCGAGGACCGCCGGCCCCGCCCCGTCGTCCAGCCGCCGATCACGACCTCCTGGGCGCGGAAGTTCTTGACCTTGATCCACTCCGGGGTCCTGCGGCCGGGCCGGTAGGGCGAGTGCAGCCGCTTGGCGACGATGCCCTCCATGCCGAGTTGCCGGCTCAGCTCCATGGCGTGCGCGCCGTCGTCGTGGAACCAGGCGGGCACCTGCCAGCGCGCGCCCGGGCTCACCACGCTCTCCAGCAGCTCTCTGCGCTTGATGTAGGGCAGGTTGACCGAGGGCTCCGCGCCGATGTGCAGGATGTCGAAGAGCATGAACGTCACGGGGATCGTCTGGGCCAGCTTGCGCACCCGCTCCTCGCGCCGCTGGTGCATGCGCGGTTGCAGGGCGGAGAAGCTCGGGCGGCCGGCGTCGTCGAACGCCACGATCTCGCCGTCGAGCACGACGTCGTGGCCGCCGACCGCGCCGGCCAGCGCGTACAGCTCGGGGTAGGCGACCGTGACCTCCTTGCCGTTGCGCGAGATGAGCCGCAGGGCGGCGTTCTCCACGTAGGCGAGGGCGCGCACCCCGTCCCACTTCATCTCGTGGCCCCAGCCGGCGTCCTCGCTCGGCGGCGGGAGCGTCCCCAGCTGAGCGAGCATCGGCGTATAGGCAGGAAGTCCCCCCATGGGCGTTTTCTTACCCGGATGCGGGGTCCGTCCGAACCCCTATCCCACCCCGGAGATTCCTCGGGCGATGCCGGGATAATGGGCCTATGAGATTAAGGATCTTCACCGAGCCGCAGCAGGGGGCGAGCTATGAGCACCAGCTCCAGGTCGCCCAGGCCGCCGAGCGGCTCGGATTCGACGCCTTCTTCCGCTCCGACCACTACCTGCGCATGGGGGACGGAGACCCCGAGCCCGGTCCCACCGACTCCTGGGTGACGCTCGCGGGGCTCGCCCGCGAGACCGCGACGATCCGCCTCGGCACGCTGGTCACCGCGGCGACCTTCCGCCTGCCCGGCCCGCTCGCGATCAGCGTCGCGCAGGTGGACCAGATGAGCGGCGGACGGGTCGAGTTCGGCTTCGGCACCGGCTGGTTCGACGCCGAGCACAAGGCCTACGGCATCCCCTTCCCGCCCCTCGGCGAGCGCTTCGCCCGCTTCGAGGAGCAGCTGGAGATCATCACGGGCCTGTGGACCACCAAGCCGGGCGACACGTACTCCTTCGAGGGCGCCTACTACCGGGTCGCCGACTCGCCCGCGCTGCCCAAGCCCGCCCAGAGCCCGCGCCCGCCGGTCATCATCGGCGGCACCGGGGCCAGGCGGACGCCCCGGCTCGCCGCCCGGTTCGCCGACGAGTACAATGTGCCCTTCAACGTGCTGGAGGACACCGCGGCCGCCTACGACCGGGTGCGGGAGGCGTGCTCGGCGGTGGGCCGCGAGCCGATCGTCCTGTCGGCCGCGCAGGTGCTGTGCGTGGGCGCCGACGAGGCCGAGATCGCCCGCAGGGCCGCGGCGATCGGCCGGGAGGCCGGCGAACTGCGGCACAACGGCCTCGCCGGCACGCCGAGCGAGGTCGTCGACAAGATCGGCCGGTTCGCCGAGGCCGGCTGCGAGCGCCTGTACCTGCAGGTGCTCGACCTCTCCGACCTCGACCACCTCGAACTGGTCGCCGCCGAGGTCATGCCGCACGTCTGAGCGTGTCGGCACTCCGCCACCAGGTCTGAAATCGGTGGCCGAAAAGTGGGCAATAGTGAAAGATCGGTCAGCGTGCTGCTGACCATCTCGACGACCACGCGACCGGCCACCGATCTCGGCTTCCTGCTCCACAAGCACCCCGACCGGGTGCAGGAGTTCGGCCAGTCCTTCGGCGTGGCCCGGGTCTTCTACCCCGAGGCCGCCGAGGAACGCTGCACGGCCGCGCTGATGCTGGAGGTCGACCCGATAGGTCTGGTGCGCTCGCGCGGCCGGTCCTCGCCCGACTTCAGCCTCGGCCAGTACGTCAACGACCGCCCGTACGCGGCCTCCTCGATGCTCGCGGTGGCGCTCGCGGACGTCTTCCGCACGGCGCGGGCCGGCCACTGCGCGTCGCGCCCCGAGCTCGCCGCCGGGCCGATCGAGCTGGAGGTCGTCGTGCCGGCGCTGCCCTGCCGGGGCGGGCCCGAGCTGGCGGGGCGGTTGTTCGAGCCGCTCGGGTGGCAGGTGGAGGCGCGGGCCATCGCGCTCGACGAGGGCTTCCCCGAGTGGGGCGACTCCCGGTACGTGCGGCTCGTGCTGCGCGGTGCGGTGCGGCTGGCGGACGCGCTGAACCACCTGTACGTCATGCTGCCGGTGCTCGACGACGCCAAGCACTACTGGATGGCCTCCGACGAGGTGGACAAGCTGATCCGCGCGGGGGAGGGCTGGCTCGCCTCCCACCCCGAGCGCGCGTGGATCACCCGCCGCTACCTCGGCCGCCGGACGGGGCTGACCCGGGCCGCGTTCGCCCGCCTGGCCGAGCTCGGCGACGACGTCGAAGAGGACCTGGAGCCCCCGGTCGAGGAGGAGCCGGCCGCCGAGGCGTCGTCGGAGGCCGCGGACGCGCCATCGGCCGCGCCGTCCGGCGAAGGTTCGTCGCCGGGCGAAAACTCGTCGTCCGGTGCAGGCGCGCCGTCCGGCGCAGGGTCGCCGGCCGGTGAGGGACCGGCGTCCGGTGAAGGACCGCAGGTCGCCAGGGCGGCGCGGCCGCTGAACCTGGTGCGGCGGCGGGCGGTCGTCGCGGCGCTCGCCGAGGCGGGGGCCCGCACCGTCATCGACCTCGGCTGCGGCTCGGGGCAGCTGCTGGCCGAACTGCTGGCCGACCCCGGGATCGCCCGGGTCGCCGGCGTGGACGTCTCGGCGCGCTCGCTCGCCCTGGCCGCCCGCCGCCTCAAACTCGACCGCATGCCCGAGGCGCGCAGGGGACGGCTGGAGCTGTTCCAGGCGGCTCTCACCTACACCGACGCCCGGTTCGCCGGATACGACGCCGCCGTGCTGATGGAGGTGGTCGAGCATGTGGACCCGCCCCGGCTGCCCGCGCTCGAACGGGTGGTGTTCGGCGCGGCCCGGCCGCGCGTGGTGGTGGTCACCACGCCCAACAGCGAGTACAACGTGCACTACGAGTTCCTGACCGGCATGCGGCACCCCGACCACCGCTTCGAGTGGACCCGCGCGGAGTTCGCCGCCTGGGCGGAGGCCGTCTGCCGCGAGTACGGCTACACCGTCGCCCACCGGCCCGTCGGCGACGAGGACGCCGAGACGGGCGCGCCGACGCAGATGGGGGTGTTCAGCCGTGGCTGAGATCAGCGTGCCGGCGTTGTCGCTGGTCGTGCTGGTGGGCGTGTCGGGAAGCGGCAAGTCCACCTTCGCCCGCGAGCACTTCCTGCCCACCCAGGTGATCTCCTCGGACTTCTGCCGGGGCCTGGTCGCCGACGACGAGAACGACCAGGCGGCGACCCCGGACGCCTTCGACGTGCTGCACTACATCGTCGGCACCCGGCTGCGGCGCGGGCTGTTCACCGTCGTGGACGCCACCAACGTCCAGTGGGAGGCCCGCAAGAAGCTGGTCGAGCTGGCGAAGAGCCACGACGTGCTCGTGGACGCGATCGTCCTCGACGTGCCCGAGGAGGTCGCGGTGGCCAGGAACGCGCTGCGCCCCGACCGCGACTTCGGCGCGCACGTGATCACCCGGCAGCGCAAGGACCTGCGCCGCTCGCTGTCCAAGATCTCCAGGGACGGCTTCCGGCGGGTGCACGTGCTGCGCGGGGAGGAGATCGGCGCCGCCACGATCGCCTACGAGAAGGCCTGGACCGACCGCCGCGAGCTCACCGGTCCCTTCGACCTGTTCGGCGACGTGCACGGCTGCCGCGCCGAGCTGGAGGACCTGCTCACCGGGCTGGGGTGGGAGCTGCGCCGCGACGAGGCCGGGCGGGCGGTGGCCGCCGCGCACCCGGAGGGCAGGACGGCCGTCTTCGTGGGCGACCTGGTCGACCGGGGCCCCGATTCGCCCGGCGTGCTGCGGCTGGTCATGGGCATGGTCGCGGCCGGCACGGCGCTGTGCGTGTCCGGCAACCACGAGAACAAGCTCGTCCGGGCGCTGGACGGCCGCAAGGTCACCGTGTCGCACGGGCTGGAGCGCTCGCTGGAGCAGCTCGCCGCCGAGCCGGAAGAGTTCCGCGAGGCGGCGCGGGCGTTCATGGACGGGCTGATCAGCCACTACCAGCTCGACGGCGGGCGGCTCGTCGTGGCGCACGCCGGCCTGAAGGAGGCCTACCACGGCCGCGCCTCCGGCCGGGTGCGCTCGTTCGCGCTGTACGGCGACACGACCGGCGAGACCGACGAGTACGGCCTGCCGGTGCGCTACCCGTGGGCCGAGGACTACCGGGGCCGGGCCATGGTCGTCTACGGCCACACCCCGACCACCGAGCCGGAGTGGGTCAACAACACGATCTGCCTGGACACCGGCTGCGTGTTCGGCGGCAGGCTCACCGCCCTGCGCTACCCCGAGCGCGAGCTGGTCGCGGTCCCGGCGCGGCAGGTCTGGTACGAGCCCGCCCGCCCGCTGACGGCGCCCGCGCGGCGCGACCCCGGGGTGCTGGACATCGGCGACGTCCAGGGCACCCGGTACGTCGAGACGCGCGCGGGCGGCAAGGTGAAGATCCGCGAGGAGAACGCGGCCGCCGCGCTGGAGATCATGAGCAGGTTCGCCGTGGACCCGCGCTGGCTGGTCTACCTGCCCGCGACCATGGCGCCGGCGGACACCTCGCCGCTTCCGGGGTACCTGGAGCACCCCGCCGAGGCGTTCGAGGAGTTCCGGCGCGCCGGGGTCGCCGAGGTCGTGTGCGAGGAGAAGCACATGGGCTCGCGCGCCGTCGCCGTCCTCGCCCGCACCCCGGAGGCCGCCGCCGCGCGGTTCGGCGTCGACGACGGCGGCCTCGGCGTCGTGCACACCCGCACGGGGCGCCCGTTCTTCGACGACCCCGCGCTCATGTCCGGCCTGGTGGACGGGCTGCGATCCGCGGTGACGGCGGCGGGGCTGTGGGAGGAGCTGCGCACCGACTGGATCGTGCTGGACGGCGAGCTGCTGCCCTGGTCGGCGAAGGCCGGAGGGCTCATCCGCGAGCAGTACGCGGCCGTGGGCGCGGCGGCGCGCGCCGCGCTTCCCGAAGCGGTCGCCGTGCTCGCCGCGGCCGCCGGGCGGGGCCTTCCCGTGGGCGACATCATGGAGCGCACCCGGCGGCGCGCGGACAACGCGACCCTGTTCAGGGACGCCTACGCCCGGTACTGCGGGCCGGTGTCCGGGCTGTCCGGAGTGCGCTTCGCGCCGTTCCACATCCTGGCGGTGGAGGGGCGGGCGACCGCCGTGGAGGAGCCGCACGCCTGGCACCTGTCGGCGCTGGCCCGGCTGTCGGGCGACCTGATCACCCCGACCAGGCACGTGTTCGTCTCGACCGAGTCGCAGGAGTCGCGGGCGGCGGCCACCGCGTGGTGGGAGACCCTCACCGCCGAGGGCGGCGAGGGGATGGTGGTCAAGCCCGCCCGTCCTCCGGCCGGCCGCGCGCAGCCGGGCGTCAAGGTGCGCGGACGGGAGTACCTCCGGATCATCTACGGGCCCGACTACACCGAGAGCGTGGCGGAGCTGCGCGGGCGCTTCCTGGGCAAGAAGCGGTCGCTGGCGCTGCGCGAGCACGCGCTCGGCATGGAGGCGCTGGCGCGGCTGGCGGCGGGCGAGCCGCTCTGGCGGGTGCACGAGGCGGTGTTCGCCGTCCTCGCCCTGGAATCGGAGCCGGTCGACCCGAGGCTGTGACCCCCGACCGCGCCGGCGGCGCGCTCACACCGCTGGCATGGGACGGTGGGCTCGGCGTGGTGGTCGAAGACGAGGGCGGCGAGCGCTCAGACCGTCGGCACGGGACGCGAGAGCGGAGCGGAGAGGGGACGCGGCGCCGGAAGGGGCAGCACCTCGCGCCGGAAGTACGCGGCCAGGTCCTCGCCCTGCTCGTACAGCGCCGCCACGGTGGCCAGGCACGACTCCACCGTGCCCGGCTCGGTGATGCGGCGGCCGCCGAGGTGCGCTCCTGAGCCGTCGTACAGCACCTCGTACATCAGCCCTGACTCGAACAGCAGCAGTTCGGGCAGCGAGGTGAGACCCTCCAGGTCGCGGACGGCCGAGACGGGCACGACGCGCACCCGCTCGCCGGCCTCGGCGCGCGCGGCGAGCACGTGCAGCTCCCACTGCATGTACGGGGTGAGCGGCGTCTCCACGACGCGGACCCGGCGGAACTCGGCGTAGCCGGCGTAGTCGGCGGCCAGGGTGCCGCGCAGCTCCTCGATGAGGCGAAGGGAACGTTCCCAATCGCCCGCGACCATGGCCCGCCAGCTCGCCTCGTAGGGTTCGTGGAAGTGCTGGGCCCGTTCGAGCTTCCACACGACGCCCTCGGCGCTCTCGTACGCCGCGCGGAACTCGGGGCCGTAGGCCTGCGGCGGGAGCACCACCGCATCGGCTTCGCGCACCCGCCGGAAGACGCGGCCATCGAGGTGACTTTCGGTGACCGGGCCCATGAGTTACTCCTCGTCGTCGGGTGCGGAGCCCATGGCGGTGCCACAGGACCGGCGGCGCGCTGATCGCGGGCAACGTGCGCCACCATGCCCGGACGCGCGCGAGCCGAAACCCGGGAATGACGACGGTCGGGAAGACAGGCCGATCATGAAACGGCTGACTTGAGCCGTCAAGGCCCAAATCGCGGAGCGGCGGCCTCCCGGCCGGTCCGCGCCGCGCGGCGGAGAACGCACGCCGCGCGGGCGGCGGCTCAGTGGTGGCGGGGGAGGCGCGGCGGCCTGCGGTGGTGGCGGCGGTGCGCCAGCCCCAGCACGGCCATGACGATCCACACGAGGAACAGCACCTTCAGCACCCCGAAGATCGGCGCCATGGACCCGGAGACCGCGGCCGCGATGAGGACCACCGCGATGATCATCAGCGGGATCGGCGCGCCGCCGTGGCGCCGGCGCCGCCGGCCCATGCGCTCGCGGCGGGCGGCGGCCATGGGCCCGGCCCAGACCGCCGGGCCGGCCTGCGGCGGCCGCGGGCCGTCCGCCGGCCACCCGTGGGCCGGGTCGCCGTGCCGCGCGCCGGGCCCGCCCCAGGGGCCCGGCCGTGGCCCGAGGCGGTCGTCCCAGGGACCGGACGGCGGGCCGGAGCCACCGTCCCAGTGACCCCACCGCGGGCCGGAGCGGCCGTGCCAGGGGCCGGGCCGCGGGGCGAGGCGGCCATCCGTCGCGGGAGGCCGGCCGTCGGCGGCGGAGCGGTGCGCGGAGGACGCGGGAAGGTCGGCCGTCACCCGTCGCAGGTCGCCCGCGGTGCGGGCCGCGAAGGCCGCGTCGAGCCGCTCGTCCAGCTCTTCGTGGGTGAGGCGGCCCTGCGCGAAGTGCTCGCGCAGGGCGGCCGTCACCTCGTCGCGCTCCGCGTCGCCGATGCGCAGATCATCCCGCGATGTCATCGGGGCTCACTCCTCCGGGGTGTCGCCGTCGGCCAGGATCTGGTAGAGCTTGCGCCGGGTGTCGGCCAGGATCTTCTTCGCCTGGGCGACCTGGGCGTCACTTCCAGTCTGCGCGATCTGGAAGAGCGCCGCGGCGGCCTGGCGGCTCAGATCGAACAGTTCGTAGACGCCCTCCTCGACGTTCGGCGTCATGTCCTCCCAGGGGGCGCGCACCTCTTCGGGGTGCTCGGCCACGTAGGCCAGGCCCGCCTCGGTGAGCTGGAAGGTCTTGCGGCCCTCGGTCTCGTCGGCCCGCACGAGACCCTCGTCGGCGAGCTGCTGGAGCGCCGGGTACACCGCGCCGGGGCTGGGCTTCCAGCCGCCCTCGCTGCGCTCGGCGATCTCCTGGATGATCTGGTAGCCGTTGCGCGGCTCCTCGGCGAGCAGCGCCAGGATCGCGGCGCGGACGTCGCCGCGCTTGGCCTTGCGCCCGCCTCTGCCGAACGGCGGCCGGCCGCCGCCGAACCCGAACGGGAAGCCCGGCCGGAACGGTCCCGGGCCGAAGTCCCACGGCCCCGGCCCGCCTCTGCGGCCGCCTCGCGGCCCCCGCTGGCGGCGGCCCGGGCCGTCCTCCTCGTCGCCGTGCGGGCCGTGGTGGTCGTGGTGGCCATGGTGGTGGTGATGCGCCTGCCGCAGGGCCCCGATGGCGCCCAGCATGCCGAGCGCCGAGCGCCTCATGTCGCGCGGGGATCCCCAGGGCGCGTCGCCCATAGCGAATGCCGTCATCGTGCTCTCCTCTCACGAACGATCGACCTCCGACCGTTCTCGATGCCTCAAAGATATATCGCGAACGTTCTTAGAACAACCCTGCGACGGATTTTCGTCCGGACCGAGGAGTGGGCCGCACCGATGCCGGACGTCCGCCCTGGCGATCGGGCCTGCGGGGCGAGTGATGCACATCACGCCGACCGGGGAACACATGCCGAGATGCGAGCGTTATCAGGAGTCGGACGGGTCGTTCCGCTCTGAGAGGGCTGGGGGGTGCTCTTGGAGCGGAACGGCCCCGTCCTTTACTTTTTGCAGGGTCGCTGATCTGCTGTCCACATGGCCGGACGCGAGGCGACACGCCGCACGGCGGGCAGGACACCTCCGCCGGTTGGCGAGGTTTTTGCCGTAGGGTGCCGCATCGTGATCTACGCATGATGGGGCATACGCACGCACTCAGCGGGGCGGCGGCCTGGCTGCTGGTCGCGCCGGGCCTGGTCGCGCTGCCGGGTCTGGCGGGGCTCTCCGAGCTCACCGGCGATCTGACGCCGATGGTGGCGAACGCGCTGTCCCCGGCCGAGCTGGTCGCCGGCGCGCTGGTGTGCGCGGGCGCGGCGATGCTGCCCGATCTGGACCACCCGCACGCGACGATCGCCCAGACGTTCGGGCCGGCCACCTGGGTGCTGAGCAAGGCCGTCAACTGGGCGAGCGGCGGCCACCGGCACGCGACCCACTCGCTGTTCTTCGCGATCGCCGCCGGGCTCGGCGCGCATCTGCTCGCCGACCGCTATCCCGTCGGGCGCGACATCGTGGTGATCTTGATGATCGGCCTCGCGCTGCGGTCGGTCGGCATCGGCATCCCCGGCCGGACGATCACCTCGGCGCTGGTCAACATCGGCCTTACCGCCGTCGCCTTCATCCTGCTCCACTCCGCGCACGTCGGATACCTGTGGCTGGGCTTCGCGATCACGATCGGCTGCCTGGCGCACGTGGTCGGCGACTGCCTGACCGAGCGCGGTTGCCCGGTGCTGTGGCCGCTGCGGCACCGGTGGCTGCTGCCGTGGAAGATCGGCATCAAGACCGGCAGGGCCTTCGAGATGAAGATCCTCGGCCCGGTGCTGTCGGTGATCGTTATCGGCCTGCTCGCCGCGCGGCTCATGCCCTCCCTCTAGGGCGGCCCGGACGCCGTCCCTTCCCGGACATCCGGCCGAAACCATATGTTACTCGACGGTAACTTGATGTCGAGATATGTCAGCCGATATCTTGATGTCGAGAGATCCGTGCGAGCGGACGTGGTTGGGCCGACCCGGCTGGCGGCGGCACTCCACCGGTGCGGCAGGATCTATGGGGCGAACCAGGCACAGTCTGCGACCCATCTTCAGTGGCGATGAGCGTGAAATGAGGGAGGCGAGTCTCCGTGTCCGCGAACAGCTTCGGCAGCCGTGACACCCTCCGCGTCGGTGACGCGGCATACGAGATCTACCGGCTGGACGCCGTCGAGGGGTCGGCGCGCCTCCCGTACAGCTTGAAGATCCTCCTTGAGAACCTGCTGCGCACCGAGGACGGCGCGAACATCACCGCCGGCCACATCCGCGCCCTCGGCGGCTGGGACCCGGCGGCGGCGCCGAGCGTGGAGATCCAGTTCACGCCCGCGCGCGTGATCATGCAGGACTTCACCGGCGTGCCCTGCGTCGTCGACCTCGCCACCATGCGCGAGGCCGTGCGCGACCTCGGCGGCGACCCCGCCAGGATCAACCCGCTGGCGCCGGCCGAGATGGTCATCGACCACTCGGTCATCGTCGACTTCTTCGGCGGCCCCGACTCCTTCCAGCGCAACGTCGAGCGCGAGTACGAGCGCAACCACGAGCGCTACCAGTTCCTGCGCTGGGGCCAGACCGCGTTCGACGAGTTCAAGGTCGTCCCGCCCGGCACCGGCATCGTGCACCAGGTCAACATCGAGCACCTGGCCCGCGTCGTCATGACCCGTGACGGGAAGGCCTACCCCGACACCTGCGTCGGCACCGACTCCCACACCACCATGGAGAACGGCGTCGGCGTGCTCGGCTGGGGCGTCGGCGGCATCGAGGCGGAGGCCGCGATGCTCGGCCAGCCGATCTCCATGCTGATCCCCCGGGTGGTGGGCTTCAAGCTGACCGGCGAGCTCCCGGCCGGGGCCACCGCCACCGACCTGGTGCTGCGCATCACCGAGATGCTCCGGGGGCACGGCGTCGTCGGCAAGTTCGTCGAGTTCTACGGCGAGGGCGTCGCGGCGGTGCCGCTGGCCAACCGCGCCACGATCGGCAACATGAGCCCCGAGTTCGGCTCCACCTGCGCGATCTTCCCGATCGACGACGAGACCGTGAAGTACCTCAAGCTCACCGGCCGCTCCGCCGAGCAGGTCGCCCTGGTCGAGGCCTACGCCAAGGAGCAGGGCCTCTGGCACGATCCCTCCAGCGAGCCGGTCTTCTCCGAGTACATCGAGCTGGACCTGTCGACGGTCGTCCCCTCCATCGCCGGTCCCAAGCGCCCGCAGGACCGCATCGCGCTGACCGCGGCCAAGGAGACCTGGCGCCGCGACGTGCGCGTCTTCGTCCCGGACGAGGAGGGCGTGGACGAGGAGGGCAAGGAGTCCTTCCCCGCCTCCGACGCGCCCGCCTCCAACGCCGAGGCGGACGGGCACGACAAGGAGCAGGACAGGCCGCACGCCGCGGCCTCGGCCGCCGAGACCCTCGACCGGCCGAACGGCCCTGTCCCGGTCACCCTCGCCGACGGCGCCTCCTTCGAGCTCGACCACGGGGCCGTGGTGATCGCCGCGATCACCTCCTGCACCAACACCTCCAACCCGTACGTGATGATCGGCGCGGCGCTGCTCGCCAGGAACGCCGTGGACAAGGGCCTCAGCCGCAAGCCGTGGGTGAAGACGTCCCTGGCCCCCGGCTCGCAGGTCGTCACCGGCTACTTCGAGCGGTCGGGCCTGACGCCCTACCTCGACAAGCTCGGGTTCAACCTGGTCGGCTACGGCTGCACCACCTGCATCGGCAACTCCGGCCCGCTGCCGGAGGAGATCTCGGCCGCCGTCCAGCAGGGCGACCTGGCGGTCACCGCCGTGCTGTCCGGCAACCGCAACTTCGAGGGCCGCATCAACCCCGACGTCAAGATGAACTACTTGGCCTCGCCGCCGCTGGTCGTCGCCTACGCCCTGGCGGGCACGATGGACATCGACCTGGACGCCGAGCCGCTCGGCGCCGGCGCCGACGGCGAGCCGGTGTTCCTCAGGGACATCTGGCCCTCCATGGAGGAGATCGCCGAGGTGGTGAACTCCTCCATCGGCGAGGACATGTTCCGGCGCGACTACGCCGACGTGTTCAAGGGCGACGAGACCTGGCGGTCGCTGCCGATCCCGACCGGCGACACCTTCGAGTGGGACCCCGCCTCCACCTACGTGCGCAAGGCGCCGTACTTCGACGGCATGCCGAGCGAGCCCGAGCCGGTGACCGACATCGCCGGGGCCCGCGTGCTCGCCCTGCTCGGCGACTCGGTGACCACCGACCACATCTCCCCGGCCGGTTCGATCAAGGCCGACTCGCCCGCGGGCCTGTACCTGAAGGAGAACGGGGTCCAGCTCAAGGACTTCAACTCCTACGGCTCGCGCCGCGGCAACCACGAGGTGATGATCCGCGGCACCTTCGCCAACATCCGCCTGCGCAACCAGATCGCGCCGGGCACCGAGGGCGGCTTCACCCGCGACTTCACCCAGGAGGACGGCCCGGTCTCGACGATCTACGACGCCTCGGTGAACTACCAGGCGGCCGGCGTCCCGCTGGTGGTGCTGGCCGGCAAGGAGTACGGCTCCGGCTCCTCGCGCGACTGGGCGGCCAAGGGCACGGCGCTGCTCGGCGTGCGCGCCGTGATCGCCGAGTCCTACGAGCGCATCCACCGCTCGAACCTGATCGGCATGGGCGTGCTGCCGCTGCAGTACCCCGAGGGCGAGAGCGCCGCCTCGCTCGGCCTCACCGGCGAGGAGACCTTCGACATCACCGGTGTCGAGGAGCTCAACGCTGGGACGACCCCGGCCACCGTCACGGTGAAGGCGGGCGGCAAGGAGTTCCAGGCCGTCGTGCGCATCGACACCCCCGGCGAGGCGGAGTACTACCGCCACGGCGGCATCATGCAGTACGTCCTGCGCTCGCTGCTCGCCAAGAGCTGAGCCCGGCGGGGGGGGGGGGGGGGGGGGGGGGGGGGGGGGGGGGGGGGGGGGGGGGGGGGGGGGGGGTTGTTTTTCTTGCTGGCCCCCCCTTCTTTAGAAAGGGCTCTCCTTTT
>NZ_JBVJHR010000001.1:320245-341663 GCF_055586705.1 Sphaerisporangium sp. NPDC049457
GCTTGCCCGAGCAGTTCATGCGCACCCGGGCGCAGTCCTCGCCGGCTCCGACCATGGCGTGCCGGGTGGCCTCGTCCTCCCGCCCCGCGGCCCCCCCCCCCCCCCCCCAGTCCTCCACACCCCCCCCCCCCCCCCCCCCCCCCCGCGGCGTCATGCCGAATCTTTGCCCTGCCCGATAACTCCCTTCATTTAAAGAAATGTCCCCGCTTGTAGGGTCTGGGAGAAAAGGGAGGAGCGCAGCATGACGCACGCGATGTCGAGGCCGGTGACCCTTTCCCTCGACCGCCCCAACCCCTTCGACCCACCGCGCGAGCTGGCCCGATGGCGCGAAGAGGACCCGATCCGGCCGATGCTCTACGCGGACGGGCACGTGGGATGGCTGGTCACCGGCTACGCCGCCGCGCGCGCCGTGCTCGCCGACCCCAGGTTCAGCACCGACCTGAGGGTGCTGCACCCCCCGATCGGCGGGCGGCTCACCCAGGCGGTGTTCGCCGGCATCCCCGGCTTCTTCCTGCACCAGGACCCGCCCGAGCACACCCGGGTACGGCGCATGCTCACCGGCCACTTCACCCTCCGCAAGGCCAAGGAGCTGGAGCCGAGGATCGAGCAGATCGCCGAGTTCCTGCTGGACCGGATGGCGGAGGCCGGCCCGCCCGCCGACCTGGTGCGCGCGTTCGCGCTGCCGCTGCCCTCCCTGGTGATCTGCGAGCTGCTCGGCGTGCCCGTCGAGGCGCAGCCGGTGTTCCAGCGGCAGTCGGAGGTCATGCTCGACCTGGACTCCACCCCGGAGACCGTCCGCCAGGCCAAGGACGACCTCATGGCGTTCATGTCGGAGCTGGTGGACGGCAAGCGGGCCCGGCCGGGCGAGGACCTGATCAGCGCCCTGGTCGCGACGCGGCAGCTCACCAGAGAGGAGATCGCCGGGGTGGCGATGCTGCTGGTGATCGCCGGGCACGAGACGACCGCCAACATGCTCGCCCTCGGCACCTTCACCCTCCTGCGCAACCCCGCGCAGCTCGCCGCGCTGCGCGAGGACCCCGCCCGCCGGGCCGCGGCCGCCGTCGAGGAGCTGATGCGGTACCTGAGCATCATCCACATCGGCCTGCTGCGCTCGGCCGTGGAGGACGTCCGGATCGGGGGCCACATGATCAGGGCGGGGGAGACGGTGACGGTCTCGGTGTCGGCCGCCGACCGCGACCCGGCCCAGTTCGAGGAGCCGGACGCCTTCGACCTCACCCGCCCCGCCACAGGCCACCTGGCGTTCGGGCACGGCGTCCACCAGTGCGTCGGCCAGCAGCTCGCCCGGGTCGAGATGCGCGTGGGCTACCCGGCGCTGCTGCGGCGCTTCCCCGGCCTGCGCCTCGCCATCGCGCCCGAGCAGGTGGCGACGCGGTCGGACATGGCCATCTACGGGGTGCACCGCCTTCCCGTCGCCTGGTGACCGGTTCCGGCCCGCCGATAACCCGTTGCGTCAGGTGGGCGGCCCACCTCTACTGTGCGACGCATGGGGATTGAGGTCACTTATGTACTGATCGCCGGTCTTGCGGTATTCGTCGGGGCCATCGTGCAGGGCGGGGTCGGCTTCGGCCTCGGGCTGGTGGCGGCGCCGCTGATCACCGTGCTGGACCCCACCGTGATGCCCGGGGCCGTCCAGATGGTCAACGTCACGCTGCCGCTGCTCACCCTGGCCGCCGAATGGCGCAAGGTCGACTGGCGGGGACTGGGGTTCGCCCTCCTCGGCCGGCTGCCCGGCAGCGCCGTCGGCGCGTTCGTCGTGGTGTACGTCAGCACCCAGACGCTCGGCGTCCTGGTCGGGACCATGGTGCTGACCGCGGTGGCCGTCACCGCCTCCTCGCTGGCGATCCCGCGCAACGGGGCCACGCTGACCGGCGCGGGGTTCGTCTCCGGCGTCACCGGCACGGCGACCGGCATCGGCGGCCCGCCCATGGCCCTGGTCTACCAGCACGCCAAGGGACCGCAGATCCGCGCGACGCTCGCCCTGTACTTCTTCCTGTCCGCCGGCCAGTCCATCGCGCTGCTCGCCGCCGTCGGCAAACTGCCCGCCCGCTCGGCGCTGGCCGGCGCCGTGCTGATCCCTTTCATGATCGCGGGCTTCGCGGTCTCCGGCCCGCTGCGACGGTTCCTGGACGGGGGACGGGTCAGGGCCGGAATCCTCGCGGTAGCCGCCATGTCAGCGCTTGTGTTGATAGGGCAGAGCCTGGCCAGTTAAGGGCGCGTTTCCCGATTGTTACCGGCGACAACAAATTTTGGCCGCCTGAGGGGTGGCATCCGGCCGCAGGACGGAATACGTTGCCGCAAACAACATTCAAAGAACGGTCAGAGCCGAGACCCGGCGACGGCCGTGACTTTCCCCGGTCAGAGCTCGGCCGGGCACCTCCCCACAGACCCCCGTGCCACGCCGTCAGTGGCCATCTCTGTAGAAAGGACCCGGTGCACTAATGCGCAAAGGGATCCTCGGCCTGACCGCCGCCGCTGCGGCGCTCTCTCTCGGTCTCACCGCCTGCGGGGGCGACGGCGGTGAAACCAACGCCGCCCCGAGTGGCAGCGCCGCGGCGTCGTCCGAGGCCGCCAAGCCGGCAGGCAAGATCGGTGTCATCCTCCCCGACAGCAAGTCCTCCCCCCGCTGGGAGACGGCGGACCACAAGTACCTCGAAGAGGCGTTCAAGGCCGCCGGGGTGGACTACGACATCCAGAACGCGCAGAACGACAAGACCGCGTTCCAGACCATCGCCGACCAGATGATCACCAACGGCGCCACCGTGCTGCTGATCGTCAACCTGGACAGCGGCACCGGCAAGGCCGTCATCGACAAGGCCAAGGCGCAGGGCGTCCCGGTCATCGACTACGACCGCCTGACGCTCGGCGGCGGCGCCTCCTACTACGTGAGCTTCGACAACGTGAAGGTCGGCCAGCTCCAGGGCGAGGGCCTGGTGAAGTGCCTGACCGACAAGAAGGTCGAGAAGCCCATCATCGCCGAGCTGAACGGCTCGCCCACCGACAACAACGCGACGCAGTTCAAGGAGGGCTACGACAGCGTCCTGAAGCCCAAGTACGACTCGGGCGAGTACAAGAAGGGCCCCGACCAGTCGGTTCCCGACTGGGACCCGCGCAAGGCCAACACGATCTTCGAGCAGATGCTGACCTCCGAGCCGAAGATCGGCGGCGTGCTGTCCGCCAACGACAACCTGGGCAACGCGGCCATCACCGTGCTCAAGAAGCAGAAGCTCAACGGCAAGGTCCCGGTCACCGGGCAGGACGCCGGCGTCCAGGGTCTGCAGAACATCCTCGTCGGTGACCAGTGCATGACGGTCTACAAGGCGGTCAAGAAGGAGGCGGACGCCGCGGCCGGCCTGGCCGTCGCCCTGGCCAAGGGCGAGAAGCCGACGGTCAGCGGCACGACCAAGGACACCGAGACCGGTCAGGACGTCCCCGCGGTCCTGCTGGACCCGCTGTCGGTCACCTTCGAGAACGTCAAGGACGTCGTCGCCGACGGGTTCGTCACCAAGGAAGAGCTCTGCAAGGGCGAGTACGCCGACAAGTGCACCGAGGCCGGGATCCAGTAGGACCCAGGTCCTGGTACGGCTCGCGCTCCGGGGAGGCCTCCGAAGGGGGCCTCCCCGCCGGGGTGTGAGTGGCGTACCGTCAATCTCTGAGGAGCAACGTGTCATCCCAACCCGTCCTGGAGATCCGAGGGCTCGACAAGAGCTTCGGTCCCGTGCAGGTCCTGCACGATGTCGCCTTCTCCGCGTACGCCGGTGAGGTCACCGCGCTGGTCGGCGACAACGGCGCGGGCAAGTCCACCATGGTCAAGTGCATCGGCGGCACCTACGCGAGCGACGCGGGGGAGTTCCTGTTCGACGGACGGCCGGTGCACATCACGAGCCCCCGCGACGCCGCGGAACTCGGCATCGAGATCGTCTACCAGGACCTCGCCCTCTGCGACAACCTCGACATCGTCCAGAACATGTTCCTCGGACGCGAGAAGAAGAGCGGCCTGGTGCTGGACGAGGCGACGATGGAGGAGATGGCGGCCAAGACGCTCGACAGCCTCTCGGTCCGCACCGTCAAGTCGATCCGCCAGCTCGTGTCGAGCCTGTCCGGCGGCCAGCGTCAGACGGTGGCCATCGCCAAGGCCGTGCTGTGGAACAGCAAGGTCGTCATCCTGGACGAGCCCACCGCCGCGCTGGGCGTCGCCCAGACGGCCCAGGTGCTGGAGCTGGTGCGCCGCCTCGCCGACAACGGCCTGGCCGTGATCCTCATCTCCCACAACATGAACGACGTCTTCGCCGTCTCCGACCGCGTCGCGGCGCTCTACCTCGGGCGGATGGCCGCGCAGGTCAGGACGGCCGACGTCACCCACTCGCAGATCGTCGAACTGATCACCTCCGGGCGCAGCGGCGAGCTCGGCCTGCAGAACCTCAACGGAGTCACCGCATGAGCACGACGATGCTTCCCGGTCAGAAGACAGCGGCGCCGCCTCCCAGCATCGGCGGCAACTTCCGCGCCTACGTCGGCCGGGTGCGCGGCGGCGACATGGGCGCCCTGCCCGCCATCCTCGGGCTGCTCGTGCTCTGCGCGGCCTTCGCGTGGCTGCGGCCGGTGTTCCTCTCGGCGATCAACTTCGCCAACCTGTTCACCCAGGGCGCCGCGATCAGCGTGATCGCCATGGGGCTGGTGTTCGTCCTGCTGCTCGGCGAGATCGACCTGTCGGCGGGATACACCAGCGGCGTCTGCGCGGCGGTCCTCGCGGTCCTGCTGACGGGTCAGGGCATGCCCTGGTACGTGGCGATCCCCGCCTCGATGGGCACCGGCGTGGTGATCGGCTTCCTGCTCGGCCTGCTGGTCGCCAAGGTCGGCATCCCGTCCTTCGTGGTGACCCTGGCGGCGTTCCTCGGTTTCCAGGGCCTGCTGCTGGTGCTGGTCAACGAGGGCGCCAACATCGCCATCCGCGAGCCGATCGTCATCGCCATCGAGAACAGGTACCTGCCGCCGGCCCTCGGCTGGATCCTGTACGCGGTGTGCGTGGTGGCGTACGCGGCCGTCCAGATCGCGCGGGCGCGCCGCCGCGCCTCCCGCGGGCTGGCCGCCGACCCCTACGCCCTCATCGCCGTCCGGGTGGGCGCGCTGGTGGTACTCGGCGGGCTCGCCGTCTACGCGCTGAACCTCGAGCGCAGCCGCAACGCGCTGCTGGTGTCGCTCAAGGGCGTGCCGATCGTCGTGCCCGTCGTGCTGGCACTGCTGATCTTCTGGACCTTCATCCTGCACCGCACCTCCTACGGTCGTCACATCTACGCCGTCGGCGGCAACGCCGAGGCGGCGCGCCGCGCGGGCATCAACGTCGACCGCATCCGGGTCAGCGCCTTCGTCATCTGCTCCGGCATGGCCTCGATCGGCGGCATCATCCTGGCCTCCCAGGCCAGCTCGGTCGACCCCAGCACGGGCGGCAGCGACGTGCTGCTGTTCGCGGTGGGCGCCGCCGTCATCGGCGGCACCAGCCTGTTCGGCGGCAAGGGCAGGGTGCTGGACGCGATACTCGGCGGCGCCGTGGTCGCGGTGATCAACAACGGCATGGGCCTGATGGGCTACAGCGCCAGCGTCAAGTACATCGTGACAGGGCTGGTGCTGCTGCTGGCCGCCGGCGTGGACGCGCTGTCCCGTAAGCGGGCGGCCGCCTCTGGGCTAAGGTGATCCGCGGTCCGGCGCCCCATGACCCCCCGCCCGGACCGGACGAGCAACAAGTGAAGGACCATCGATGATGCGCGCGGGCCCCTCACAGGAGGAGATCCGGCGCCACAACCTCGGCGTCCTGCTGCGCCACGTCCACCTGGACGGCCCGACCTCCCGTGCCGAGCTGACCACCAGGATGGGGCTCAACCGCAGCACCATCATGGCCCTCACCGCCGATCTGACGGCGGCGGGCCTGGTGCGGGAGGAACTGCCGAGGGAGACGGGCAAGGCGGGGCGCCCCTCACTGGTGGTGCGCCCCGAGTCGGCGCGGGTGTACGTGCTCGCCTTCGACATCGGCGTCGACCGTCTGGTGGCCGCCCGAGTCGGGCTGGGCGGGGTGATCCTCGACCGGCGCGAGGCCACCCGCGAGCGCGGTGTGTTCGCCATGGAGCACGAGGTCGAACGCCTGGCCGTGTTCACCGCCCAGATGCTGAAGATCACCGGCCCCGACACCGTGTGCGTCGGCGTGGGCGTGGCCTTCTCCGGCGGGGTCCGCCGCTCCGACGGCCTGGTGCGCTTCAGCCCGAACCTGGGCGTGACCGACATCCCGTTGCGCGAGGAGCTGGAACGCAGGCTCGGCCTCGGGGTGCCGGTCGCCGTCGGCAACGACGCCAACCTCGGCGCGCTCGCCGAACAGGCGCGCGGGGTCGGCGTCGGATGCCGCGACCTCATCTACCTGCACGGGGACGTCGGCATCGGCGGCGGCATCATCACCGCCGGGCAGCTGCTCGGCGGGCACGCCGGCTACGGCGGAGAGGTCGGCCACATGGTGGTCAACGCGGGCGGCCGGCCCTGCGGCTGCGGTTCGCACGGCTGCCTGGAGGCCGAGGTGGGCGAGCGCGCGCTGCTGGAGGCGGCCGGCCGGTTCGGCCCGCAGATCGGGCGGGACGCCGTGCGCGCCGTCGTCGACGTCGCCGACCGCGGGGACGTCGTCGCCCAGGAGGCGCTGGCGCGGGTGGGCGACTGGCTCGGCCTCGGCGTGGCCAACCTGGTGAACATCTTCAACCCCGAGATCGTCATCTTCGGCGGGATGCTCCGCGAGATCTATCTGGGCGCGGCCGCGCAGGTGCGCAGCCGCATCAACACCGACGTGCTGCGCGCCTGCCGCGAGAACCTGCGCCTGCGCACCCCGATGCTCGGCGACGACACCACGCTGGTGGGCGCGGCGGAGCTGGCGTTCGCCCAGGTGCTCGCCGATCCGCTGGACGCCCTGGCCCGCGTCGGGGCCTGAGGTGTCAGGCGGGGGCGGAGGCCACCATCGCCGCGCCGGCGCCCCAGGTGTTGCAGGCGCCGGGGCCCGCGGCCTTGAAGCCGCGGCTCAGCCAGTTGGCGATGTTGCGCCCCTTGCCGTGGTCGCGGACCTTCGTGCGCTCGTCGCCGCTCTCGCGGGTCGCCTCCAGCAGGTAGTCCCAGTCGTCGGAGGTGCGGTCCAGGGAGTCCCAGACGCTGCCCATGAACGCCCCGGCGAAGCACTCGGCCTGCAGTTCCAGCCGGCGGTACTGCTCGTAGTACTCCGGCTTGCCGCGGTAGTACAAGCTGTTGAACGCCGCCTCGATGCCGGCCAGGTTCTGCACGTGGTGCCCGTACTCGTGGGCGAGCACGTCCATCAGGAACAGGTCCTCCGCCTGCTCGGTGAGGTGCTTGTCGAGCATGATGACGATCCGCCGCTGCGAGGGGCAGTACAGCCCCTGGGCGTTCTTGGGCCAGCTGTGCCCGCACACCCGCCCCGGACGGGTGATGAACTGCACGGCCGGCTTGGAGAAGCGGATGCGCGCCTTGGAGAGCTGGGCCTTCCATGACTCGCCGAGGCACTCCAGCAGCGGCACCACGTATCTCCTGGCGGAGGCGACGCTGCCCGGCGTCACGGGCTTCTCCGGGCACCGCGCCGCGGGAAGCCGGCCGGAGGTGTAGAGGGGACTGCGGGTCAGAGCGGCGCGCTTGACCGGGTAGGCCGCCGCGGCCGCGGGAGCGGTGGGGGCCGAGGTCGCGAGGCAGACGGCCGCCAGTAGTCCGGCCGACAGCGTGGTGGAGCGCTTTCGACTGATCACAGCAAGGGAGAGTAGCCGTTATGGTCGCTTAAGGGCCGATAAACGCGGCAGATCGCGGCCGGTCACGCCGCTGAACTGCGCGGACACCGGCGGACGCCTTCGCCGGCGGCCCGTGCCGGCCCTAGGAGACCGCGGCGGCGGGGGCCGTCCAGGTGTCGCAGGCGGCGGGGGAGACGGCGCGGTAGCCGCGCTCCATCCAGCGGGCGATGTTGGCGCCCTTGCCGTGGTCGCGCACGTAGGAGCCCTCGTCACCGGTGCGGCGCTCGGCGGCCAGCAGGTCCCGCCAGTCCGCGCCCGGGCGCTTCAGCGAGGGCCACACGCCGCCGATGAAGACCCCCGCGAGGCATTCGGCCTGCAGCTCGTGCCGGCGGGTCTGCTCGCTCGCCTCGGCCTTGCCCCGGCTGCCCAGCCGGTCGTAGGCGAGCGTGATGCCCGACAGGTTCTGCACGTGGTGGCCGTACTCGTGGGCGATCACGGCCAGCAGGAACAGGTCCCCGGGGGTGTCCACGACGTCCTTGTCCAGCAACATGGTGATCCGGCGGTCGCCGTTGCAGTAGAGCGCCTGGACGTCGGCGCGCCACTTGGCGCCGCACTCCCGCTCGGGCTTGGTGATGAACCTCACACGCGGCGTGCTGAACGGGATGCGGGCCTTCTGCAGCTGCACCGACCACACGGCGTCCAGGCACCTCACCAGCGGCGTCAGATACGCGCGCACCGAGGCGGCGTCGCCGGCCCGCACCGGCCGTTCCGGGCAGGACGCCCACGCCAGGCGGCCGGTGGCGTACAGCGGGCTCCGCGTCAGGGCGTCCGCGTTCCTGATCGGGTAGGCGGCCTGAGCGGCCTGGGCCGGGCCTCCGCCGAGCAGCAGACTTGCGATTGCCACGAAAAGGATGGCGAGGGACGACGTTCGCATGGTTCCGTGAGGGTACGCGAGCTGCACGCTCGGCGTAAAACCGATCTAATGTGGACAAGTTGTGGAGGTTTCCCGAGCATGTCCCGACGGCGCCGCAGGGGTGGGACCCTGGGGCGAGCGGGAGGGGCGAGACCCTCAGGTGAATAGACTCGACGCGCGTCGGTAAAAGGCGGAGGAGATGATTCCGTGAGCGAGCGGACCCAGCGAACCGAAGGTTCGGGCGCGGATAAGGCCGAGCTGCTGGAATCGGTGAAGGGTCCGGGTGATCTCAAGCGCCTGGAGGTCGGTGAGCTGCCGGCCCTGGCCGCCGAGATCCGCGACCTGCTGGTGTCCACCACCTCGCGCACCGGCGGCCACCTCGGCCCGAACCTCGGGGTCGTCGAGCTGACCATCGCGCTGCACCGGGTCTTCGACTCCCCCCGCGACCGCATCCTGTGGGACACCGGCCACCAGGCCTACGTCCACAAGATGCTCACCGGCCGGTCGGCCGACTTCACGACCCTGCGCCAGGAGGGCGGCCTGTCCGGCTACCCGTGCCAGGCCGAGTCCGACCACGACGTCATCGAGAACTCCCACGCCTCCACGGCCCTGTCGTACGCCGACGGGCTCGCCAAGGCCTACAAGCTGCGCGGCGAGACCGGCCGCACCGTCGTCGCGGTCATCGGCGACGGCGCGCTGACCGGCGGCATGGCCTGGGAGGCGCTCAACAACATCGCCGGCCACGCCAAGGACCCCGACCTGCCGCTCGTCATCGTGGTCAACGACAACGGCCGGTCCTACTCGCCCACGATCGGCGGGCTCGCCTCCCACCTGTCCTCCCTGCGCATGACGCAGAAGTACGAGCACGTGCTGGAGTCCGTCAAGCGCAACGTCAGCCAGGTGCCGGTGGTCGGCCCGCCGCTGTACGAGACGCTGCACGGCGTCAAGAAGGGCATCAAGGACATCCTCGCCCCGCAGGTGATGTTCGAGGACCTCGGCCTGAAGTACGTCGGCCCGATCGACGGCCACGACGAGCAGGCGGTCGAGGCCGCCCTGCGCAAGGCCCGCGACTTCCGCGGGCCGGTCATCGTGCACGTCCTGACCACCAAGGGCCAGGGGTACTCCCACGCCGAGAACCACGACGAGGACCGCTTCCACTCGCCGGCGCCGTTCGATCCGCTCACCGGCGAGGAGCAGCCCAAGCCGCACAGCTGGACCAACGTCTTCAGCAAGGAGCTCGTGCGCCTCGGCGGCGAGCGCCGCGACATCGTGGCCATCACCGCCGCCATGCTCCACCCCACGGGCCTGGCCGCCTTCGCCGACGCCTACCCCGACCGCATCTACGACGTCGGCATCGCCGAGCAGCACGCCCTCACCAGCGCCGCCGGGCTTGCCCTCGGCGGGCTGCACCCCGTGGTCGCCGTCTACGCCACCTTCCTCAACCGGGCCTTCGACCAGCTCCTCATGGACGTCGCCCTGCACCGCCTGCCGGTCACCGTCGTGCTCGACCGCGCCGGCGTCACCGGCGACGACGGAGCCAGCCACAACGGCATGTGGGACATGTCGATCCTGCAGGTCGTGCCGGGGCTGTCGATCGCCGCCCCGCGCGACGGCGCCCGGCTGCGCGAGCTGCTCTCCGAGGCCGTCGAGGTCGACGACGGCCCGACCGTCGTGCGCTTCCCCAAGGGGGCCATCGGCGCCGAGATCCCCGCCACCGGCCGGCTCGGCCGCATGGACGTCCTGCGCGAGGGCGGCGAGGACGCCGACGTGCTGCTGGTCGCCGCCGGGCCAATGGCGCAGGCCGCCCTGGACGCCGCCGTGCTGCTGGACGCGCAGGGCATCTCGGCCACCGTGGTCGACCCGCGCTGGGTCAAGCCGCTGGACGAGGCCCTGGTCGCCGCCGCCTCCGGCCGCCGGCTCGTCGCCGTCGTGGAGGACAACGGCCGGGTCGGCGGGGTCGGCGACGCGGTCGCCCGCCTGCTCAGGGACGCCCGCGTCGACGTCCCGGTGCGCACGTTCGGCATCCCGCAGCGGTTCCTCGACCACGCCAAGCGACCGAAGATCCTCGCCGAGATCGGCCTCACCGGCCAGGACCTCGCCCGCGAGATCACCGGCGCGGTGGCCGGCCGGACGGCCGTGCTCGAACACGACCCCGCCCGCTGACGGCCGTCACCGGGTCCGCCGACCGGCCGAGACCCGATGACGGGCGGCCGCCGGTCGCGGTCTCGTCATCCCGGCGGAACCGTTCGCCCGGCCGCCGTGATCCCGACCCCTTGCGACCTTGACGCTCATGACCGTGGTGAAGCGTTCCTCCGGGCCCTCGTGACCTTGGCCCGGGGGAGCTCCCGCCGCTCGTGAGGAATGTTCACCCCCGCTGGGGGTAGGCATGACCTGCGCTTTCGTGGGAAGCGTGCTCTCACGGTCAGTGGCGATCAAGGGGCAGGCGCATGTCGATCTTCCGGACGAAGTCCATCGAGCGGTCGATCCAGGACACCGAGGCGCCCGAGCACCGGCTCCGCCGCCACCTCAGCGCGCTCGACCTGACCGTGTTCGGCATCGGCGTGATCGTCGGCACCGGCATCTTCGTCCTTACCGGGCAGGTCGCCCGCGACACCGCCGGCCCGGCCGTCGCGCTGTCGTTCGTCGTCGCGGGCGTCGTCTGCGCCCTCGCGGCCCTGTGCTACGCCGAGTTCGCCTCGACCGTGCCGGTGGCCGGGTCGGCGTACACCTTCTCCTACGCCACCATCGGCGAGTTCCCCGCGTGGATCGTCGGCTGGGACCTGATGCTGGAGCTCGCGCTCGGCGCCGCGGTCGTCGCCGTCGGCTGGTCGGGGTACTTCAGCGAGCTGATGTCGACGCTCGGGGTGCACCTGCCCGCCACCCTCGCCGGGGAGCACGCCACGTTCAACGTGCCCGCCGTCGTCGTCGTGCTCGCGCTGACCGCCGTGCTGGTGGCCGGCATCAAGCTGTCCGCGCGGTTCAACCTGGTCATCGTCGCGGTCAAGGTCGCGGTGGTGCTGCTCGTCATCATCGCCGGCCTGTTCTTCGTCAAGAGCGCCAACTACACCCCCTTCGTCCCGCCGGCGCAGCCCACGCCCGCCGTCCACGGGCTCAAGGCCCCCCTGATCCAGGTGCTCTTCGGCATCACCCCGGCCGCCTACGGCGTGATCGGAGTCTTCGTCGGCGCGGCCATCGTCTTCTTCGCCTTCATCGGTTTCGACGTGGTCGCGACCGCCGCGGAGGAGACCCGCAGGCCGCAGCGCGACCTGCCCATCGGCATCATCGCCTCCCTGACGGTCTGCACCCTGCTGTACGTGGCGGTGTCGCTGGTGGTCGTCGGGATGCAGCCCTACGACCGGCTCAGCCGCTCGGCGCCGCTCGCCGGCGCGTTCCGCGTCGTCGGCCAGGACTGGCTCGCCACCATCATCAGCATCGGCGCGCTGGCCGGGCTCACCACGGTCGTGATGATCCTCATGCTCGGGCAGAGCCGCATCTTCTTCGCCATGAGCCGCGACCGGCTGCTCCCCCGCGGCCTGGCCGCCGTGCACCCGAGGTTCGGCACGCCGTACCGCATCACGATCATCATCGGGGTGGTCACCGCGCTGCTCGCCGGGTTCATCCCGCTGTCCGCGCTGGCCGAGCTGGTCAACATCGGGACGCTGTTCGCCTTCGTCCTGGTCTCGGCCGGGGTGATGATTCTGCGCAGGACACGGCCCGACCTGCCCCGTTCGTTCCGCACGCCGCTGGTGCCCGTGGTGCCCGTCCTGTCCATGCTGGCCTGCGTCTACCTGATGCTGAACCTGCCCGTCGAGACCTGGCTGCGGTTCCTGATCTGGATGGCCGCCGGAGTCGTGCTGTACTTCCTGTACGGGCGGCGGCACAGCCGGGTGGCGGAGCCGGCGCGCGCGGCCGGCGACCGGTGAGCGCGGCCGCGACTTCCAGGCGACCGGGCGCGGAGGTCCGTGCGGCGCGAACGCGGGGAAGGCGTGGCCGGGCACTCACCGAGCGCCGCACAATTAGAGGTGAGGGCGGCAGGGGGATGAGGAGGACCGCCATGGTCACGCTTGAGGACGTCGCCAGGCACGCGAGGGTGTCGCTGGCCACGGCGTCGCGGGTGCTCAACGGCAGCAGCCGCCAGGTCGGCGCGACCCTGCGCGCCAGGGTGGAGTCCTCCGCCGCCATACTCGGCTACCGCGTGGACGCCGCCGCGCAGACCCTGGCGCGGGGCGCCAGCAACGTCGTCGGCGTGATCATCCAGGACCTGACCGACCCCTACTTCGCCGCCATCGCCGACGGCGCCATCCGCGCGGCCGACCTGCACGACATGGTGGTGACGCTGGGCACCACCTACCGCGACCCCGAACGCGAGATCGCCCTGGTCGCCACGCTGAGCGCCCAGCGGGCCCGCGCCGTCCTGATCACCGGCTCCCGGGTCGCCGACGACTACATGATCGGCAGGCTGCGCGCCGAGCTCGACGTGTACCGTTCCTCCGGCGGCCGGGTCGCCATGATCGGGCAGGATCTCCTCGGCACCGACACCGTGGCCCCGCTGAACCGCGAGGGCGCCCGCGAGCTGGCCCTGGCCATCGCGGCCGAAGGGCATCGCCGGTTCGCCGTGCTCGCGGGCCCGTCCCACCTGTTCACCGCCGCCGACCGCACCGCGGGCTTCGTGGCGGGCCTGGCCGAGCTCGGCCTGCCCGCGCCGGTCATCGTGCACGGCGGGTTCGACCGCGACGGCGGCCTGGCCGCCGCCGACGAGCTGCTCGACATGGGCACCGACGTCACCTGCGTGTTCGCCGTGAACGACGTCATGGCGATGGGAGCGCTGGCCGCCCTGCGCGAACGCGGGGTCGAGGTGCCGCGCGACCTGTCGCTGGCCGGGTTCGACGACATCCCCTCGCTGCGCGACGTGGTCCCCGAGCTGACGACCGTGCGCCTGCCGCTGTCCCGCATGGGGGCGCTCGCACTCGACCTCGCCCTGTCGGGGGAGGCCGAATGCCGGGTGGAGCCCATCGCCGGGCAGGTCGTGCTGCGCCAGAGCGTCGCCCGGCTGAGCGACGCCGGCGCCGCCATGGTCGCGGGGCCGCCGAGCGTCGTCGCCTCATAACGCGCCGGGCGGGCGCGGGGCGGCTCAGCCGCCGAGGTCCTCCTTGGCCGCCAGGCGGATCAGCGCCTTGGACAGCGGATGCGCGGTCAGGGCGATCTGCCACTCGCGCGCCCCGAGACGGCGCAGCCGCTCGGCCACCGCCTCGTCGCCCAGGTCGTCCGGCGGCTCCCAGGTGAGGCGGCGGACGGCCTCCGGCTGCAGGAGGTTCTCGGTGGGCATGTGGTTGGCGTCGGCGAGCGCGGCGATGGCCGCCCGGGCCGCCGCCAGCCGCCGGGCGGCGGCGGGGTCGCGGTCGGCCCAGCGGTTCGCCGGCGGCGGCCCGTCGCCGGGGCCGCTCGGCTGCGGCAGCTCCGACTCGGGCAGCACGCGGGCGCGGCCGATGGCGTTCAGCCAATCGCGCAGGTGGCGGCGCGCGCTGCGCCCGGTGAACGGCGGGATCTCGGTCAGCGCCTTGGTCGTGCGCGGCTGCTCCAGCGCGGCGGTCACGATGGCGGAGTCCGGCAGCACCCGGCCGGGTGCCAGGTCGGCCTCCCGGGCCAGCTCGTCGCGCAGCGTCCACAGCTCGCGCACCACGGCCAGGCCGCGCAGCGAGCGCACCCGGTGGATGCCCGACGTGCGCCGCCAGGGGTCGGTGCGCGGAGGCGCCGGGGGAGCGGCGAGGATCGCGGCGAACTCCTCCTGCGCCCAGGTGAGCTTGCCGCTGCCCTCGAGCTCCGCGTACAGCATGTCGCGCAGCTCGACGAGCACCTCGACGTCCAGGACGGCGTAGCGCAGCCAGTCCTCCGGCAACGGGCGGTGGGACCAGTCGGCGGCCGAGTGGCCCTTCTCCAGGCGCAGGCCGAGCACGTTCTCCACCATCGTGCCGAGGCCGACGCGCTCGTAGCCGAGCAGCCGCCCGGCCAGCTCGGTGTCGAACAGACCGCGTGGTGTGAAGCCCAGCTCGGCCAGGCAGGCCAGGTCCTGGGTGGCGGCGTGCAGCACGATCTCGGCGTCGGCCAGGGCGGCGTCCAGCGCCGACAGGTCGGGGCAGGCGATGGGGTCGATCAGCGCGCTGCCGGCCCCGGCCCGGCGCAACTGGACCAGGTAGGCACGGCCGCTGTAGCGGTAGCCGGAGGCGCGCTCGGCGTCGACCGCGACCGGGCCGGTGCCGTGCGCGAACGCGTCAACGGCCGCGGCGAGCGCGGCCGGGTCCTCGATGACCGGCGGGATTCCCTCGCGGGGCTCCAGGAGCGGCACTATCTCGGATGCGGGGATGATCTCTTCGTCGGTCACGTCCTGAAGGACTCCGGGTCTTCGCGACGCGCGGTCCGCGGCGGCAGGGCCGCGACGTCAGGTGGCAGGGGTGGGATGCCCGCGGCGAGGCAGATGAGGTCGCACCAGGCGGCGACGTGGGCCGACAGGTCCTCCTCCAGCGGCGACCACGAGGCGCGCAGCTCCAGCTCGGTGGTCACGGGGTCGTCGGCCTTGTTGCCGAACCCCTCCGACACCGCGCGGGTGACCGTGCCCCCGGCGGCGGCGTACCGCGCCTGGTGGGAGTCGAGGGACTCGGTCAGCCAGCTCCACGCCACCGGGCCGAGCATCGGGTCGGAGGTGATCTCCGGCTCCATGTCGGCGCGGACGTAGGCGACCAGGCGGAACGGCCCGTCCCAGCCGCGCTGGCCGTCGGGGTCGAACAGCATGATCAGCCGGCCGACGGCGAGCTCGTCGTCGTCGCGGTAGACCGACGCGCCCACCGCGCCGGAGTAGGGGGCGAGCCGCTGGGGGGCGGGGATGTCCTCCAGCTCGATCTCGGGCCTGACCTCGGCGGGACGCAGGCTCGACAGCGCCCGCCGGAAGGCGGCGGGGGCCGGCGGCGCGTCACCGATGGTCATGATGGCAGCGTAGGCCGGAGCGGGCGGGGCCGGAAGCAGGGGGGTATGCGTGGAGGACACCGGAGGCGATCAAGCCGCCATCACCGGGGTGCCGCGACGCTCCATGTAGACCCGGTCGTGGCGAAGGTGGTGGCGGGGTCGCTCTCTGAACCCCTGCTCGCCGGCACAGAGCGCACAATGCACAGTGCGGTGCTCGGAGGAACTCCACATCGCGGTCATCGCGGGCCTTTCGTCGGGTCCCAAGATCGAGTGCTCGCACGGACAGAGTGCGCGCCGCCGCCTGGCCGGCGCTTCCCCGCGCGCGCCTTGTCCGTGAACTCGAGGGCTGGTCCGACGTTGACACGTCACGGCGACATTTCCCCGCAACGCGCTCGGCGTGTCCCGAAAGTGGTCACCGAATCAGCGCCGCGCGGTGATTTGAGAAGCATTTGAACCAGCCGCGACATGATCACGAACCTCGCGTGAGACGTACTGTACCTGCGCTTGGCCGCTGGTTGACGCGGTCGGCGGCCATCCCGGTACGGCCCTCCCCTTACCGAACCAGACATAGTGTACGGATCGCGGCGTCATTCCTCATGACCGGACATCGGCCTGGTAGGTAACTTTTTCGCGGCAAACTTTGCCGTCCGCCCCCGGGACGGCGGCGGGCGTCCTCCGAGGGCGGGCGATGCGCCGACCGGGTGACTCCCATGGCAATCTGGTCAGGTGAATCCAGAGACCGCCGACTCCCCGTTCATCCGTGCCTGCCGGCGCCTGCCCGTGCCGCACACCCCGGTCTGGTACATGCGCCAGGCGGGACGGTCGCTGCCGGAGTACCGCGCCGTGCGCGCCGATGTGCCGATGCTCAAGGCCTGCGCGACTCCAGACCTCATCGTGGAGATCACGATGCAACCCGTGCGGCGCTACGGCGTGGACGCGGCGATCTTCTTCAGCGACATCGTGGTGCCGCTCAAGGCCATCGGCGTCGACCTGGACATCAAGCCCGGCGTCGGCCCGGTCGTCGCCGCCCCGATCAGGGACGCCGCCGCGGTCGCCGCGCTGCGCGACCTTTCGCCGGGCGACGTGCCCTACGTGACCGAGGCCATCGGCGCGCTGACCAAGGAGCTCGGCCCCACGCCGCTCATCGGCTTCGCCGGCGCCCCCTTCACGCTGGCCTCCTACCTCATCGAGGGCGGCCCGTCCAAGAACCACGACCACACCAAGGCCATGATGTACGGCGAGCCGGCGCTGTGGCACGCGCTCATGGACCGCCTCACCGAGATCACCCTGGCCTACCTGCGGATCCAGGTGGACGCCGGCGCCTCCGCCGTCCAGCTGTTCGACTCGTGGGTCGGCGCGGTGGCCCCCGACGACTACCGCGAGTTCGTCCTGCCCTACGCCCGCCGCATCTTCGCCGGCCTGGCCGGCCTGGACGTGCCGCGCATCCACTTCGGCGTGGGCACCGGCGAGCTGCTCGGGCTGCTCGGCGAGGCCGGGGCCGACGTGGTCGGCGTCGACTGGCGCGTCCCGCTGGACGAGGCCGCCCGCCGCGTCGGCCCCGGCAGGGCTCTGCAGGGCAACCTTGACCCGGCCGTCCTGTTCGCGCCGTTCGAGGTCATCGAGCGGCGGGCGCGGGACGTCCTCGCCCGGGGACGGGCGGCGGAGGGCCACGTGTTCAACCTCGGCCACGGGGTGCCGCCCACGACCGACCCCGACCGGCTCGCCCGCCTCACCGACCTCGTCCACGAGGCCTCAGCCCGCTGACCTCGTTCAGGGCTGACGGCCGGTCGAGCCTTCGGCGTTCCCCTCGCTCTCGCCGGACCCGGACAAGGGCCATACCGGGCGGTCGGCCGGGGCCGCCTCCTCCGCCTCGTGCTCCGGCGTCTCCGGGGCGTCTGGCGCCTGCGCTGCCTGCGCCGTCTCTGGGGTCTCGGGTGAGCGGTGCCCGGGGAGGGCGGCGTGCTCTGGGGGCGCGCCGGGGTGGGGCGCGGGCGGGACGGCCGCGCCGGGGCCGTCATCGCCGCCGCGTCCCCGGCGCAGCGCCCCGACCCCCCGGCGGGCGCCGGCGTACGCCGCCCACAGCACGGCGAGCACCGCGAGCCACGGCAGCAGCGCCCCGACGACCGCCGAGCCGGTCCGCGCCGTCTCCTTGAGCGTCTTCCAGCCCGACCGCAGGCCGGTGAGGAAGTTCGGCGGCTCCGGCTTCGGTTTGCGCACCACGGGCGCGGGGCGCAGGACGCCCTCCACGCGCACGGTGAGCGTGCCGTACGCCGTCTGGGAGGCCAGGGTGCGCTGGCGGGCCTGCAGGGCCTCCAGGTCGGCCTCCCGGCCGGAGATCTCCCGTTCGACCTTCAGCACCTCGCTGACGTTCTTCGCCTTCTTGAGGAACGACCGCAGCTGCGCGAGGCCCGCGTTGGCCGACTTCACCCGGCTGTCCACGTCGGCGATCTGCTCGGTCACGTCCTCGGTGCCGACCTTCAGCGACAGGCGGGTGCCGAGTTCCTTGGCGAGCCGGTCGGTCACGGCCGCGTACCGGTCCGGGGGGATCTTGAAGACCAGGGTGGCGGTGTCCTGGCGGCCGGTGGAGGCGGCCTGCTCGCTGTCCAGCCGGCCGCCGGCGGCCAGCACGATCTGCTTGGCCTTGTCGGTCGCCGCCGCGACGTCCTTGGCGCGCACCCTGAGATCACCGGTGTACACGATGGCGCGCGGGGCCTCCTTGACCTGCTGGTCCTGCCCGGCCCGCCGGCCCGCCGAGTCGTCGGCCTCAGGCCGCGCCGTGGCGTTCCCGTCGGCCGCGACGGCCGGCGCCTCCTGCCGCTCCGCCGGCGCGGCGGCCTGCCCGCCGCCCGCGGAGGAATCCATGCTCGCCGCCCCGCCCCCGCATCCCGTGATGGTGAGGGCTGCCGCCGTCAGGGCCAGTGCGAGGGCCGAGCGGCACCGTAATCTGCTCATGCCCCTGTTGACGACGCCGTCGCGGCGGTGGTTTGACGTCCCGCGTCACAATGCCGTCACGGTGTCCACCAGGGCACGCCACCCGGCCGCGGCCTGCGCGCGCGGGACCGGGCGAGGGGTAACGTCTGGAGGCATGGAACCAACTCGGCGGCACGTCGTGGTCGTCGGCGGCGGCATCGCAGGGCTGGCCGCCGCCTGGCACCTGCGCCACGAGGACGGCGACATGGCGGTCACCGTGCTCGAGGGCGCCTCGCGCATCGGCGGCAAGCTGCACGCCTCGCAGGTCGCGGGCATACCGGTGGACGAGGGCGCGGAGGCCATGCTGGCCCGGCGTCCCGAGGGCAAGGAGCTCGCCCGCATGGCCGGCCTGGGCGGCGAGCTGGTCCAGCCGGCCGCCGTAGGGGCGTCGATCCTCAGCAGGGGCGCGCTGCGGCCGATGCCCAAGGGGCAGGTCATGGGCGTCCCCTCCGACATCACCGAGCTCGTCCGCTCGGGCGTCCTCTCGCCCGGCGGCCTGGCCCGGGTGCCCTTCGACCAGATCCTGCCCGCGACTCTGATCACCTCCGACGTCTCGGTCGCCGCCTACATCAGGGCGCGCATGGGCGGGGAGGTCCTCGACCGGCTGGTCGAGCCGCTCCTCGGCGGCGTCTACGCCGGGCGGGCCGAGATGCTCTCGCTGGACGCCACCATGCCCGCCATCGCGACGGCCGCGCGCACCGAGCGTTCGCTGCTCCAGGCGGCGCGGGCCATCACGGCGAAGGCCCCCAAGGACGCCGGCCCCGTGTTCACGACGCTGAAGGGCGGCATGGGAACCCTGCCCGAGGCGGTAGCGGCCGCCTCTGGCGCCGAGGTGCGCACCGGCGTCATGGTGCGCGAGCTGATCCGCACCGGCGAGGGCTGGCGCCTGGTGACCGGCCCCGCGCGCGCTCCCGAGACGGTCGACGCCGACGCGGTGATCCTCGCGGTGCCGGCCACGGCGGCCGGCCGCCTGCTGTCGGGCGAGGTGCCGAAGGCGGCCGCCGAGCTGGCCCGGGTCGAGTACGCCAGCATGGCGATCGTCACCCTGGCCTATCCGCGCGCGGCCTTCCCGGTGCTGCCGTCCGGCAGCGGCTACCTGGTGCCGCCGGTGGAGGGCAGGGCGGTCAAGGCCGTGACATTCAGCACGGTCAAGTGGCCTCATCTGGCCGAGGCCGACCCAGGCGTGGTGGTGCTGCGCTGCTCCATCGGCCGGCTGGGGGAGGAGGCCGTCCTCCAGCGCGACGACGGCGAGCTGGTCGCCCTGGCGATGACCGAGATGGCCGAGATCATGGGGGTTCGCGGCCTGCCGCTGGACAGCCGGGTGACCCGCTGGGGCGGCGCGCTGCCGCAGTACGAGGTGGGCCATCTCGACCGCGTCGCGCGCGTGCGCGCCGCCGTGGCCGTCCAGCCGGGGCTGGCCGTGTGCGGCGCGGCCTACGACGGCGTGGGCATCCCGGCCTGCGTCGCCTCCGCCAGAACGGCGGCGGCGGCCATCCTCGCGCACCTGCGCGAGGGGTGGGGAGGAGAATGGCGTGAGGACGAGCCGGCGGCCGGCACCCGCTGAGCGGAGCGCCGCGCCGGGCGGCGTGGAGACATTCGACGGAAGCGAGCGTGAACTGTGAGCGAGGAGAAGGCGCGGCCCAAGGCGCGCGATCTCAACGAGGTGATCCGCTACACCATGTGGTCGGTCTTCCGGGTGCGCGGCGAACTGCCCGGCGAGCGCCAGGACCTGGCGCACGAGGTGGAGGCCCTGCTCTCCCAGTCGGCCGAGAAGGACGTGGTGACCCGCGGCCTGTACGAGGTGGCCGGCTTCCGCGCCGACGCCGACTACATGTTCTGGTGGCACGCGCAGAACCCCGAGGACCTTCAGGAGGTCTACGGCCGGTTCCGCAGGACCTCCCTCGGCCGTGCCAGCGAGCCGGTTTGGTCGGCGATGGCCCTGCACCGTCCCGCCGAGTTCAACAAGTCGCACATCCCCGCGTTCCTGGCGGAGGAGGAGCCGCGCGGCTTCGTCTGCGTCTACCCGTTCGTGCGCTCCCTCGAGTGGTACCTCCTGGAGGACTCCGAGCGCCGCAAGATGCTCGCCGAGCACGGCATGCTGGCCCGCGACTATCCCGACGTCCGGGCCAACACCGTGTCGTCGTTCGCGCTCAACGACTACGAGTGGGTTCTCGCCTTCGAGGCCGATGACCTGCACCGCATCGTCGACCTGATGCGCCACCTGCGCGCCGCCGAGGCCCGCAGGCACACCCGCCTGGAGGTGCCGTTCTACACCGGCACCCGCAAGCCGGTCGGGGAACTGGTGAACGCGCTGCCGTAACCGCGATAAAGCCGGGCAAATCCGGCATCTGTCACTCAAGCCTCAAAAGACGCATCCATCACATTGACGGAACAACCGCCGCGAGATTGCGATCTTTGGCATACTCGGGGGGATTCCCGTGTCGAAGTGAGGCAGAGGGTGACCAGGGGCAGGAGTCTGGCACGGTCCAGGCGAGGGGGACATCGGCGGCGCAAGGCCCGCCGTACGCGCGTTATCGAGGGGTTCTTGGGGCTGGCCGCCGTCACGGTGGCCGCCCTGACGGTGGGCGGGGTGTTCCTGCGGCCCGACGGCGGCCAGTCCGCCGCGGGCGCGGCGTCCGCCCCGCCGAAGGTCGCCGCCGCGCCGCCGGCCGCGCCGCCCGCCGCTCCGGCGGGCGGCGGCGCGCAAGTGCGGGGCGTCAGGGCCAAGGAGGGCGGAAGAGAGGCGTGGGGGGAAAAAAGGGAAACCCTTTTTTTTCCACCCCCTGTGTCTCCGTCGCCCCCC
>NZ_JBVJHR010000001.1:341673-380181 GCF_055586705.1 Sphaerisporangium sp. NPDC049457
GGTTTTTTTTCGCTCCGGGGGCGCCCGTTCCGCCGTGGGCGCTGTCCCCTCCCCACCAAGGGTCCCCCCCCCCCCCCCCGCCCCCCCCCCCCCCCCTCCGGCGGGCGCCGGCGCGCAGGTGCGGGCCGCCGGCGCCAAGGCCAAGAAGGCCCGCGACCCGGCGAAGACCGCGTCGGGGCCCTCCGAGCACACCGACGCCGGCGCCGTGACCTACTTCAAGCGGCGCTGGGAGGGCGACAAGGCCGTCAAGCGGATCACCGACATCAGGACCGTCGGCAAGTATCTGCGTATCTACACCGACCTGCCGGAGTCGGCGCACAACTCCAAGCCGGCGCTCGACCTGTGCAAGCGGGGCCTTGAGTACCTCGTTCAGGAGGTCGGCGACCAGCACCCCGTGGTGTTCGTCCAGGCGGGGTTCGGCCAGAACGGCAACCCGGTGCTGGCCAACGTGCTCGGCGCCGGCGACAAGTCGTGCCGCCTGACCCACCCGGCGCCGCACTGACCGGCGCCGCTCCGGCCCGCCGCGGCCTCGGCCCGCGGCGGGGAGGGCCGCCTGCCCACCCGGACGCGGGTCTTTCCGCAGACCGCGCAGCGCTGCGTGACCACCCGGCCGATGGTCTCGATCGTCTCCCACCTGTGGCGAAGGTGCACGCCGCTCCCGCACGAACCCGGACCCGGGCTCCCGCGAAAGCGGAGAGCCCGGTTGTGGTCTACCCGTACGGCGCATGAACACTCGCTGACCGTCACATCGCACTGGCTTTGCGTTACCGGCCCGGGATGTATGAGGCGGCCGGTGAGCACGGAAGCCCGGGCGATGGCTACGTCAGGTCGTCCAGCGCGGCCAGCGCCATCTCGATGTAGTCGCTCAGGGGGCGCTCGCGCCCGTCGAGGTGCCACTGCTCCAGCGAGCCGAAGTAGACACCGAACCAGTAGGTGCGGGCCACGACGCGGGCTCGCGTGGCGGTCATGCCGGTGGCGTGCAGCAGGTCGGCCAACCGCCGGCTGGCCTCATCCAGCCCGGCGTACACGGCCGTGCGGACCACGGGTTCCTCCAGCACGTATCGCATGCCGCGCCAGGGCCGGCTCTGGGCCACGCCCTCGTGCCGGGGCGCGGCGATGACGGCGACGATCCGCCGCAACGTGCCGGGCAGGTCGTGCACGTCGATGTGGGGTTCCATCTGGTCTTTGCCGATGGCCGTGTACGGGTCTGTCGTGAACAGCCCTTCCTTGGTGCCGAAGTAGCGATAGAAGGTACGCGGGGAGACGCCTGCGGCGGTGGCGATCTGTTCGATCGTCACCCCGCCGTAGCCGTGCTCGTCGAAGAGGTCCATAGCGGTGTCGATGATGTGGTGCACCGCGGCCAGCCGGTTGCGTTCACGAAGAGTCAGGGCCATGCCGTCACGATAGCCCGACGCGCCAACTTGGCAGTTGATGCCATATTGACAGTCTTTGCCAGAAGTGGAGACGATGGGGATCCCCCTTTTGAAGAGGAGAGGAATATGCCGACGCACGTGATCGCAGCCCATCTGGCGGTCATCAGCGCGCCCCTCGCCGCCCTCCTGGCCCTTCTCTACGCCTGGCTTCCGAGGACACGGCGCGGGCTGCGCATTCCGCTGGTCCTGGCCGGTGTGCTGAACGCGGTGCTCGCGGTGTGGGCGGAACAGGCGGGCTCCACGTTGTACACGACGCTGCAGGCCGCCGCGCGCAGCGCCGGGCGGGAACTGCCGCCGACGGTCCTGGTGCACGCGCACCAGGGCGACGCCCTGACGGTGGCCTCGTTCGCGCTGGTCGGAACGGTGCTCGCGGTCGTCTGGAAGCCGCTGGCACCGGACCGGGAACGGCGCGTGGGGGCGGTCATCGCTTCCTGCGTGCTGAGCGCCACCGTCGTCGCCGTGTGGTGGTTCACCGGGACCGCCTTGGCCGAGGCGATGCGGGCGGTGTGGGCGCAGCACACTTTGTGGCCGGCATGATCGCCCGCCGGCCTCTTCACGCGCTTAAGCGGTGGATGTACCGCCGGAACCGCCCCGGAAGACTGGCGCGGGCTCTGAACCGGCTCGATGTGCTGACGTTCGGGACGGGCAGGCTCATGCCGCGCCAGGCGGTCGTCCTGGAGGTGCGCGGCCGATCCAGCGGCCGGACGATCGAGGTGCCGCTGGCGCTGGCGGACGTCGCCGGCCGCGAATACCTGGTGTCGATGATGGGAGAGGAGGCCAACTGGGTGCGCAACGTCCGTGCCGCGGGCGGCCATGCGGTCCTGCGCCACGGCGGGCGCCGCCCGGTCCTGCTGGAGGAGGTGGACGCCGAGCTTCGGGCGCCCATTCTGCGCCGCTACCTCGAGATCGCGCCCGGCGCCCGGCCGCACCTCGCCGCCCGCCGGCGGGATGGCCTGGACGCCTTCGCGGCCATCGCCCCCCACCACCCGGTGTTCCTCGTCCGCGATGCCTGAAGACGGCCCGCCGGCCGGCGGGCAGACCTGCACCGGCGGCCGTCCCACGCCGCTGGGACGGGGTGGCCGCCAGGGGGCCGCGGGCCTCGTTTCAGTCGTCGAACGCCTTCCTCGCCGCCCCCGCGCACGGCCATGACGCGATCGCGGGTGCCTGTGCCGCTGGTCTTACCGGTGCTCCGAGTCGGCGGGGTCCAGTCGCAGGGAGACCGAGTTGATGCAGTAGCGGTCGTCGGTGGGGGTCGAATACCCCTCGCCGTGGAAGACGTGCCCGAGGTGGGAGTCGCAGCGGGCGCAGCGCACCTCGACGCGGGACATGCCCAGGGAGTGATCCTCGATCAGCGTCACGGCCTCGGACTTCGAGGGCTCGAAGAACGACGGCCACCCGCAGTGCGAGTCGAACTTGGTGTTGGACCGGAACAGCTCGGCTCCGCAGGCACGGCAGGAGTAGACCCCCTCGGTCTTGGTGTCGACGTACTCACCGGTCCACGCCGGCTCGGTGCCCGCCTGGCGCAGCACGCGGAACTCCTCGGGGGACAGCTGGACGCGCCACTCGGACTCGCTCTTGACCACCTTTTCCATGCCTCAAGACTATGCGGGCCCACCGCTCGGACGGTCCCGCGGGCCGGTGACGTAAGCACTTCGTCAGCGGGTGCGGCGGGGCGGGGCGGCCCGGTTCCTGTCGGTGCCCCGGGGTACGGTCGGAGGCATGGCGTCGCCGTTCATCGAGCTCAACGTCGGGGGCCGGATCATCAAGGTCACCAACCCAGACAAGGTCTACTTTCCAGACATCGGTGCGACCAAGCGTGAGCTGGTCGAATACTACGTGTCGGTCGGCGAGGGCGCGCTGCGCGCGCTCAGAGACCGGCCCACCTACCTCAAGCGCCATCCCGACGGCGTCCTCACCGAGGCGATCTACCAGAAACGCGTGCCGCCCCGGCACCCCGACTGGCTGCAGACCGTCACCGTGCGGTTCCCCAGCGGCCGCAGCGCCGACGCGCTGCGGGTGACCGAGGTCGCCGCCATCGCCTACTGCGCCAACCTGGGCACGATCGACTTCCACCCCTGGCCCGCCCGCGCCGACGACGTCGAGCATCCCGACGAGCTGCGCATCGACCTCGACCCCCAGCCGGGCACCGGCTTCGAGGACGCCCGCGCGACGGCGTTCGCGGTGCGCGAGGTCCTCGACGAGCTCGGCATGCGCGGCTTCCCCAAGACCTCGGGCAACCGCGGCATCCACATCAACGTGCGCATCGAGCGCCGCTGGTCGTTCACCGAGGTCCGCCAGAGCGCCATCGCCCTGGCCCGCGAGGTCGAGCGCCGGCGTCCCGATCTGACCACCACGGCCTGGTGGAAGGAGGAGCGCGGCGAGAAGGTCTTCATCGACTACAACCAGAACGCCCGCGACCGCACCATCGCCAGCGCCTACTCGGTGCGGGCGAGGCCCAACGCCCCGGTTTCGACGCCGCTCACCTGGGATGAGCTCGCCGACGCCGACCCGCGCGACTTCGACATCCGCACCGTCCCCGCGCGCTTCGCCGAGATCGGCGACGTGCACGCCGAGATCGACGACCGCGCCTTCTCCGTCGAGCCGCTGCTCGAGTGGTACGCCAAGGACGAACGCGGCGACATGCCCTATCCGCCCAACTATCCCAAGATGCCGGGCGAGCCCAAACGCGTCCAGCCCAGCAAGGCCAGACCCGAGACCGGCGAGGCCGGGCCGGGCTGACCCCCTCGGACCAGGCTGACCCCTCGGTCCGAGCCGATCCCTCGGTCCGGGCCCGTCAGTGCTCGGGCAGGCCCGGCGGTGTCCCGAGCCAGGGGGCCGGCGGCGCTGCCGAGGCGAGCCGGTCGGCCGCGATCCGCGGCGGTCGCCTCGCCGGCAGTGGCCGCCTTCGACGCGTGCGTGCGCCCGGCCGCCGTCCGGAACGGAACGGCGGCCGGGCGCACGAGGCGGTCTACCAGTTGGCGGGCAGGCCCGGGGTGGCGGGGGGCAGCGGGCGGTTCGGCGGGTGGATGACGTAGACGATGCCGCGGCTGCTGGAGCCGCGCAGCCAGACGTTCTCGAAGTTCGCCCTCGGGTAGACGTGGCGCACCGCGTCGTCGTCCGGCGAGGCGGGGTCGTTGGCGATCACGTCACCGGTCGCGGTGAAGCCGACGATCACCATGAGGTGGCCGTTGGTGCTGTACCCGGCCCCGGGCAGCTCCTCCTTCTTGAACGACTGCGAGGTCACCACGGGGACGCCCGCGGCGATCAGGCGCTCCATCTCGGTCAGCGAGCGCAGCCGGGTGACGAACCCCTCCATGCCGTACCGACCGGCGTAGGCGGTGTTGAACGGCCAGTTGCCGGCGCCCTCGTAGGCGTGGTCGTAGGTGTACCGCGCCGCGTAGTCGACCTCGGGGTCGGGGTCGGCGGGGTCGACCCACGCGGTGTCCCGCGCGCTCGGCCATCTGCCCCAGTAGCCGAGGACCATCGTGGTGGAGGTCGGGCTGCACCACGCCTCCCCGCCGCCGTCCCATTCGGGGTAGTGGCCGACGTGGACGTTCTGGGACCGGCGCGGCACGTTCAGCTCGACGCCCCACGCGGCGCCGCCCGGGCTGACCGGCACGGTCGCGCGGTCGGGGGCGGCCGAGGCCATGGCGCCCAGCGCCCGCACCTTCGGCCTCACGTGCGAGCCCGGCGTGCGGTACAGCGTGACGCGAAGCTGGTAGGCGGTGATCGGCCGGTCGTCCGCGGCGACGAAGGTGTCGACGGCGACGTAGCCGTCGTCGTCGCCCTGCCTCGGCACCGAGGTGCGCTCGATGTCGCCCTCGGCGTAGGCCCAGCGGCCGAGCACGTACCACTTGCTGAGGCCAGTGGAGTTGCGCCCGCGCATCTCCACCTGCAGCCAGCTTCCGGAGGGGACCTCGGCGTTCCAGGAGGCGACGGCCTCGGTGGCGGCGAAGCCGATCGGCCGCTCCTTGCCGGTCCAGCGGGCGTACTCCCAGGTCTTGGTGCCGAGGGCGTCGGTGTAGGAGGTGGTTCCCACGGGGTGGGCGAAGGCGAGGGCGGCGCCGGGGGCCACGCCCTCGGCCTTGCCCTGGTGGAACGAGGCTCGCTGGTAGGTCACGTCCACCGGACCGGCGTCGCTCGCGGCCGCGGCGGGGCTCGCGGCGCTCGCGGCGCAGGTCGCGGTGAACAGGACGGCGGAGAGGAAGGCGGAGAAGTACATGGTCAGCACGCGCATGGGCTCACCTTGCCTGTGGGTCGGTTGGCCGCCGACGGTAGATCCTCCGACCGCCGCTCGCATCGGATGGTTTACGTATGAGTAGACAAAGGTGACGTCCTGGCCACATGGCGGCGCGCGGTCAGCGGACGGAGCCTTCGAGCAGGCCGCGGATGAAGTGGCGCTGAAGGAACAGGTAGAACACCACGACCGGGGTGGCCACGATCACCGCACCGGCCGCCAGCAGGGTGAACCCCGAGGTGTACTGCCCCTGGAAGAAGGCCAGGCCGAGCGGCGCCGTGCGCAGCGACTCCTTGGTCACCATGATCAGCGGGATGAGGAACTCGTTCCACGTCCACATGAAGACCAGCACGGACAGCGTGACGATCGCCGGGCGGGCCGGCGGCACCAGCACCTGCCACAGCGTACGCCAGTGGGAGGCGCCGTCGATGCGGGCGGCCTCCACGACGGCCCTGCCGCTCGCCCGGAAGTACGCCCGCATCCAGAACGTGCCGAAGGACACCGACATCGCGACCTGCGGCAGGGCGACCGCCCAGAAGGTGTCGGTGAGCCCGAGCGCGCGCAGGTCGAAGAAGAGCGGCACGGCGATCGCCTCGCTCGGCATCATGATCCCGAGCAGGAAGAGGTAGAACAGCGCGCTCTGGCCGCGGAAGCGCATCGTCCCGAAGGCGTACCCGCTCATCACCGACAGCACGACCGCCACCACGACCACGAACGCCGACACGGCCAGGCTGGTGCGCAGGTAGCCGCCGAACCGGCCGATCTCCCACGCCCGCGCGAAGTTCTCCGGGTGCATCCCCGCCAGGCCCGCGCCCGCGGCGGCGCCGTCGTCAGGACCGAGCGCCGCGGCCAGGATCGTCAGCACGGGGAACAGCGCGAACGCCGCGAAGGCGATCAGGATGGCGTAGTTGGCGACGCGTTCGGCACGCGAGATCATCGGCGGGCACGCTTTCTGCGCGAGGCCGCCGCGGCGGCCGCAGGCGGGGCCGGGGGGAAGGCCCTCACGACGCGGCTCTCACGAGGCGGCCCGGTCGGCGAGGCGGTTGACGGCGAACGACACGGCGAAGATCAGGGCGGTCAGCGTGACCCCGATGGCCGCCGCCGAGCCGACCTGGCCCAGCTCGAACGCCCGGTGGTACACCGCGAACGACGGCACCGAGGTGGAGTCACCTGGCCCGCCCCGGGTGGTGACGTACACCAGGTCGAACGTGCGCAGCGCGGCGATCACGGTCAGCGTCAGCGCGACCGCGATCTCGCCGCGCACCGAGGGCAGGGTGATCGCGAAGAACTCGCGCACGGCGCCGGCCCCCTCCAGCCGCGCGGCCTCGTACAGGTCGAGCGGGACGCGGCTCATGCCGGCCAGCAGCAGCACGGTGACCAGGCCGCTCTCGAACCACGTGCCCACCACGCCGACGGCGGGCAGCGCGAAGGCGTAGTCGCCGAGCCAGCCCCGGGTGAGGGAGTCCAGTCCGAGGCCGCGCAGGATGTCGTTCAGCGTCCCGTCCGGCGCGTACACCCGGCGCCAGGCGACGGCCACCACCACCATCGCGACCACCTGCGGCACGAACACCACGGTGCGGAAGAAGGCCAGGCCCCGCACCTTGGCGTGGTTCAGCACGGCCGCCAGCGTCAGCCCCACGGCCAGCGGGAACGCGGCGTAGAACACGACCAGCACCGCCGCGTGGCCGAACGCCGCCCGCAGCCCGGCGTCGGCGGCGATGGCCGCGTAGTTGCCCAGCCCGGCCCAGCGTCCCAGCGTGAGCCCGTCCCAGTCGTACAGCGAGATCTGGACGGCGCGGCCGATGGGATAGAGCAGGAAGGCCGCGTAGACGGCGAAGGCGGGCAGCAGATACAGATACGCGACCCGCCGGGGCTCTCCCGGAGGCGTGCCCGCCGGGCGGCCGCGCCGACCGGCCCGAGGATGGCCGGCGTCGTGGGGCGTCACCCGTTGGCCTCCGCGAAGGCGTGGTAGTCCTTCTCCAGCCGCTCCAGGAACGCGCGCGGCGCCGCCCGCCCGGCCAGCAGGTCCTGCAGCGCCGCGCCGAGCGTGTCGTACATCGTGGGCGTGGCGTAGTCCAGGTACGGGACGAGCCCGTCGGCGGCGGAGGCGGAGCCGAAGGCGGTGAAGGCGTCCTTGCGCGGGCCGGAGGGGACGTTCTGCTCCGCGGCGCCGGCGATCGGCAGGTTGCCGGTGGCGGCGAGCACCTTCATCGCGTTCGCGTCGGTGATGAAGTTCACGTACGCGGCGGCGGCGTCGGGGTGCGGGCTCCTGGCGGTGACCGCGAACGGCAGGCCGGTGCCGCCGGTGGCCACCGGCGGGGCGCCGGCGTCCGCGCCGGGAGGCAGCATGAAGCCGAGGTCGCCGCCCAGGGACTTCTCCAGGTCGGCGAGCAGCCAGGTGCCGGCGATCAGGAAGACGCCCTGGCCCTTGCCGAACGCCTGCCATGCCGGGTCGTACCCCTGTCCGTTGAACCCCTTGGGGAGGTACCCCTTGCGCGCCCAGCCCGCCAGCTCCTCGGCGGCGCGGGTGTTCTCCGGCGTGAGCCAGGTGGCGCCCTTGCGGCCGAACGCCAGCGTGCGGATCGTCGCGGGATCGACCGTGCGGCTCTGGACGGTGCCGAACAGGTGGATGGCCGGCCACTTGTCCAGGTTGCCGAGCTGCATCGGCACCTCGCCCGCCTGCTCGGCCTTCTCCAGCGCCGCCTGGAAGTCGCCCCACGTCGCCGGCGGCCGCAGGCCGAGCCTGGCCAGCTTGGCGGCGTTGTAGTAGACGCCGACGACCTCGCCGACCTGCGGCAGCCCGTACAGGCCGCCCTCGCCGAAGATCTTGCCGTCGGCGCTGTAGCGGGAGTAGCGCAGGACGGAGGCGGGATAGCGGTCGGCCCAGCGGTAGGCCGCGGCGTAGGCGTCGAGCGGGCGAAGCTGCCCCGCCTTGACGAAGGCGCCCATGTCGGAGCGCCCGTTGTTGGCCTCGACCACGTCCGGGGGCTCGTTGCCGCTGAGTGCCAGCCGCAGGGTGGTCTTGAGGTCGTCGAACGACCGCGAGACCCGCTTGATGGTGATGTTGGGGTACTTGGCGCTGAACGCGGCGTTGAGCTGCTTCATCTGCGCGTCCTGGCCGCCGCGGACCTCCTGGTCCCACACGGTCAGGGTCACCTCGCCGAGCGCGGCGGCGTCGGTGCGCACCGCGCCGCCGGACGGCGCGGCGGTCGGCGCGGCCGGGCCGCCGGAGCCCGGCGCGCAGGAGGCGGCCAGCATGGCGAAGGCCGCGAGGGCGGCGAGGGCGGCGGCGGGCGCCGCGCGCCGAGGGCGGGGGGAGATCAAGCCTCAGCCTCTTTCGTGGGGAGCGGTCTCGCCCGCGGTCTCGGACGGGGTGGGCGTCACGGTGGCGCCCGCGTCCACGTCGGCGTGCCGCGACATGGTGGCGGCGGCGCGGCGCACGGCGCCCACGGGGACGGTGGGCACGAGCTTGTCCAGGAAGGCGTACCGGCGGGCCAGCGAGTCGATGTAGGCGCCGCTGTGGCCGCTCGCGGCCGAGGCCCGCACGTCGTGCCACCAGTCGGCGATGTCGCCCCAGCCGGGTGCGGCGAGCGAGCCGCCGAACTGCTGCACGGCGAGGGCCGAGCAGACCCCGGCGAACGACAGGCGGTCGGCGAGCGGCCAGCCGGACAGGGTGCCGAGCACCAGGCCGGCCCCGAAGACGTCGCCGGCCCCGGTCGGGTCGAGCGCGGTCACCCGCAGCGCCGGGGCGTAGGCCTCCTCGCCGGTGGTGGAGTCGATGGCCATCGCGCCGTTGGCGCCGTCGGTCACCACCGCGAGCGGCACGCGGTCGGCGATGGCGTACAGGGCCTCGCGCGGGGTTTCGGTGCCGGTGTAGGCCATGGCCTCGACGGCGTTCGGCATGAAGGCGTGGCAGACCGAGAGTTGGTCGAGCACCGTGGCCGACCAGGTCTCCGAAGGGTCCCAGCCGACGTCGGCGAAGACCAGCGCGCCGTCCTTGCGCGCCAGGTCGGCCCAGCCGCACGTGTCGCCGCCGCTGCCGAGCGGCTCCTCGGCCGACAGCGGCGCGATGACCGCCCGCGACCGGGGCGGGCGGCCGATCATCTGCGTCGGGGTCATGGGCGCGGGGTGGCCGTGGGTGACCATGCTGCGGTCGCGGTTGACGGCCATCGAGACCGTCACCGGGGAGTGCCACTGCTGGAACCGGCGCGAGCGCGACAGGTCGACCGACTCCTGCTCCGACAGGATGCGCCAGTTGAAGTCGGCGTAATCGTCGTCGCCGAACGCGGCGGCCATCGAGGTGCGCAGCCCGAGGCGGCTGGAGGCGATGGCGAGGTTGGCGATGCCGCCCGGGCACGAGCCCATGCCCTCCGCCCACACCTCGGTGCCCGCGGCGGGCATGGCCTGCAGGCCCGTGAAGACGATGTCCAGGAAGACGGTGCCCGCCGTGAAGACGTCGAACTCGGGCCCGTCGGGGCCGCGTTGTTCGGCCAGTGGGTCGTACGCCTGGGCTGACACGGCAGGGTTACTCCTCCACGTGCGAAGATGTGCGAAGATGTGCGACTCTTGCATGTTCCGGCCGCCCATATCAAGGGCGGCGGTCGCGGTGCGGCAGGTCAAGGGCGCCGCCGGCTCCGCGGTGCGGCGGGGACGCCTCACGCGGGCGGGTCGAGCCGCTCGATCATCCAACGGCACCAGGCGGCGCGGTGGCGTTCGTAGCTGAGGCCGCACCACAGGGTCGCGTAGTTGCCGAAGGACGGCTCCCCGGGGTCGGGGATCGCCTCGAAGTCCGCCTGCTGCCGCTCGTACTGGGCGATGCGCTCGTCGTGCAGGGCGAGCTGGGCGCGGAAGAGCTCGGCCATCTCGGCCGGGTCGGCGATCCAGGACGCGTAGGTCTTCAGCACCAGCTCGTCGCGCTCGGCGCGGGCGCGCGGCGGCTCGGTGACCCACTCGCGCAGCGCCGCCCTGCCCTCGCCGGTCAGGTGGTAGACCTTCTTGCCCTGCGGCCCCGGCCCGTGCTCGGCCTCGTACCGCACCAGGCCGTCGGCGAGCAGCTTCTGCAGCTCGGTGTGGATCTGGCTGTGTTTGGCCGTCCAGAAGTAGCTCACCGGGCGGTTCATCACCGCGGTCAGCTGGTAGCCGGTCCTCGCGCCCTTGGCCAGCGCGGCCAGGATCGCGAAACCAAGTGTTGAAGGCATCGCCACCCGAGTGTAGTGTGCGGCACTATGTCAGTTCAGACATAGAGCGAGGTGGTCATGCGAGCGATCGCCGGCCTGGCGGCGGCACTGGTCCTGGCGCTGAGCGCGTGCGGGGGCGAGGCGGGCACGACGGGCGCGAACGGGCAGGCCGCGAGCTCCGGCCCCCCGGCGTCCGGCACACCCGCCTCGACGCCGGCCGCGGTGCCCTCCCCGGCGCCTTCCCCGGCGTCCACCCCCACGCCGCCGCCGTCCCCGACGCCGCGCCCGGTCCCGAAGGGGCCGAACCTCTCGGGGTGTTACACCGAGGACGACGGCGAGATCTTCACCTACGGCGAGGAGGATCTGCCCGGCGTCGTGATGGGCAAGGGCTCCACGGGCGTCGTGATCTCCTACGAGCGCGGCGGCAACGCCTGCACCTGGCGGCCCCTGGCCGACCGGCTGGTGGCCGCCCGCTACCGCGTGCTGCTCTACGCCCGTGACCTGGAGGCCCTCCCGGAGGACAACATCGTCGCCATGGCCAGGCGGCTGGGCAGGGAACGCGGCGTCAAGCGCCTGGTCCTGGCCGGCGGCTCGATGGGCGGCACGCTGTCGGTGGGCGCCGCGCTGAGGCTGGGCGACCGTGTCGCCTCGGTGGTCACCCTGGCGGGGCCGCCCCTTCCCGAGGAGGCGGCCCGGCTCACGGTGCCGCTGCTGCAGATCACCGGCGCCGATGACGCCGACCGGCCGCGACGGATGAAAGAGGTCCACGACGCGGCCACCGGCGCTCCCGACCGGCGGCTCGTAATCGTCGAGGGCGAGTCGGCGCACGCGTCCTCGCTCTTCGACACCCCGCACGGGCCGCAGGTCCTGGACACGATCATGACGTTCGTCAACCGGCACCGGGGCTGACACTCCCCGGACCCGCCCCCTGGGCGCCGCCCGGCGGCGCACTCCAGGCCATTGGTCGGCCTGGGGTGCCGTGGTACGGCGGTGCCAGGCGGCTCGGCGGTTTCAGGCGGCTCGGTGGAGGAAGCCGAGGCCGGCGGCCAGCCGGCGGAGGTCGACGCCGCCGGCGCGCATGATGCGGACCGAGCGGCCGGCGCCGTCGGCCAGCAGGCCGCACATGAGGTCCTCCCCGGTCACCGGCCCGGCCGCCGCCCCGCGCCGGTGCATGGCGACCTCCACGACCTTCCTGGCCGCGCCGGTGAGCGGCAGGTCGTGGACGGGGCCGGACAGCGTCACGCGCAATGGGCGCCACCGCGACCGCCACAGGGACCAGCGGGCCGGATCGTCCGGCCGCGCGAGCCCGGACAGGCGCCGGCGCACCTCGTCCAGGTCGATGCCCAGCGTGGCCAGCAGCTCGCGGTCGCCCGGGGCGGAGCCGACGGCGGCGCGGACCGTCTCGGCGGTCAGCTCGAAGCCGTCCAGCGGCCCGTCGAAGGGACGGGTCTCGGCCAGCGCCAGCAGGATGACGTCCTCGTCCAGGACGGGCCGGCCCGCGTCCACGGCGAGCAGGCCCGCCCGGACCATGGCCTGCCGCGCCGCCGGGGCGAACCTGGTGAACATGCTCATCTCTCACTCCCTGATGCCTCGCCGACGACCCGGTGGGCGTGCTTCCTGTGCGCCGTCTGCCGGCGCACGCCGAGGGCGGCGGCGATCGCCTCCCACGACCAGCCCTGGGCGCGGGCGTTGCCGACGTGCGCGGCCTCCAGCTCTTCCAGGAGCCTGCGCAGAGCGGCCACGGCGGCCAGGCCGGTGGCGGGATCGCGGCCGTCGGCGGCCGCGGCGAGTTCGGTCACTGCGCTCATGACGTCAGCATAAGCTGACACGGGCCGGTTGTCAGCAGAAGCTGACGAAGACGGGACAAACTCGGGCGTCCGGGTACATAGCCGGGGAGAGACGGGGACGGGAGGGCTGCTTACCAGACGACTCGCTTCCATGTGGGAGGCAGCTGAACTATGGCGAGCGGCGAGCGGCCCGCGCTGCGGGTCGATCTTCTGGGAGGCTTCCGGCTCCTGGCCGGAGGGGAGCAGGCGACGGTCTCGGGCGGCACCGAGCGTCTGGTGTCGTTCACCGCCCTCTGCGGGCAGGCCGTGCCGCGCACGCTGCTGGCGGGAACGCTGTGGCCCGACCGGCCCGAGCGGCGGGCGCAGGCGAGCCTGCGGTCCGCGCTGGCCCGGCTGGAGGACGCCGGCCGGCAGGTGCTGGACATCGGGTCCACGGAGGTGCGGCTGAGCCGGGCCGCCGGCGTCGACATCGGGGAGGCGCGCGCCCTGGCCCGCCGGGTGCTCGACCCGTGCACGCGGACGGGCGGGCGGGACCTCAGCGCGGCCGCCGTGGAGGCGCTCTCGGTCGACCTGCTGCCCGGCTGGTACGACGACTGGGTGGTCCGCGAGGCCGAGGAATGGCACCAGTTGCGCCTGCACGCGCTGGAGGCGCTGGCCGACGACTTCACCGATGCCGGGCGGTTCGCCGACGCCGTCGCCGCCGCCGGGGTGGCCGTGCGCGCCGAGCCGCTGCGCGAGAGCGCCCACGCGGCGCTGATCCGCGCCCACCTGGCCGAGGGCAACCAGGCGGAGGCCCTGCGCGACTTCGAGCGCTACGAGAGCCTCCTCGCCTCCGAACTGGGACTTCGCCCGACCCCGCTGGTGACGGGACTCGTCGCGGGCTTGCGCGTGGTCGCCCAGCGCTGATCCGCCGCCGTCCTCGTGCTGTCACGCCGGTGTCACGGCCTGGTGGCGGGAGACCGGAAAGCATGTGGTTCGTCCCCACGGGCGGCCTCCGCCCTTGGCGGCCGGCATCACGGCCACGACAGAACAAGGAGTCGGCCATGGTTGGCAAGCGATCCCTGATGGTCCTCGGCCCGGCGCTGCTGTCGCTCTCGCTCTACGCCTCCGGGGCCGCGCAGGCGTCCTCGGACCCGCGACCGGCCACGGCGGTGACCGGCGCGTGGCAGGACACGGCGGCGCCGGCGGGTCTGCGCGTGCTGCCGCGCGACCGCGAAGACTACAAGAAGGGGTACGGGGAGGGCTACGCGGACGGCAGGGACGCCTGCGAGTCCGGCAGCGGCAAGAAGAACAGGTCCCAGGGCCTGAAGGCGGCCGAGGCGGACTTCGAGCGCGGGTACTCCGCCGGCTACGACAGCGGCTTCGCCGCCTGTGACGGCTCGGGGAAGAGACGAGAGGGCTCCTCCGGCAAGCGCACCGAGAAGTCGGAGAAGGGGTCCGCCAAGAAGGAAAGGTCGGAGATGTCGGAGAGGGGCACCTCCGAGCGGCGGGGTATGTCGGAGAAGTCCCAGATGGGCACCTCCGAGAAGGGCATGTCCGAGAAGGGCATGTCCGAGAAGAGCGAGAAGGGCACCTCCGAGCGGGGCATGTCCGAGAAGTCCGAGAGAGGCACCTCTTCCGAGAAGGGCATGTCGGATAAGTCGTAGAAGGGCACCTCTGAGAAGGGCATGTCCGAGAAGTCATCGCCGATGATGGAGGACTGAGCCCTCCCGCGGGACCTCGGCGGGCTCTCTGCGGACACCGGCGCACAGGGACATGGGCGAGTCGCCCATGTCTCTCGGGTCCCTCGGGCCCGGTCCCGCCTGGTGGGTCAGCGGGCCAGGATGTCGTCCAGGTTGTAACCGACCGGCGTTTCGAGCTGGGCGTACGTGCAGGACTCGGGGGCGCGGTCGGTGCGCCAGCGCCGGAACTGGGCGGTGTGCCGGAACCGGTTGCCCTCCATGTGGTCGTAGGCCACCTCGACCACCAGCGTCGGCTCCAGCGGGACGAACGCGAGGTTCTTGCCCGCGCTCCAGCGGGAGATCGCCCCCGGCATGCGCTGGGCGGTGCTCTCGTCCTGCGACATCCACGAGCTCCAGGGGTGTCCGCCCAGGTCCTCCAGGAGGTAGGGCTTCAGCTCGTCGATCAGCTCGGCGCGGCGCTTCATCGGGAACGACGCCGCCACTCCCACGTGGTGCAGCACGCCGGCCGCGTCGTACAGGCCGAGCAGCAGCGACCCGACGACCGGCCCCGACTTGTGCTCGCGGTATCCGGCGACGACGCAGTCGGCCGTGCGCTCGTGCTTGACCTTGAGCATCGTGCGCCGGTCGGGCTCGTAGGGCTGGTCGGTGCGCTTGACCACGATGCCGTCCAGGCCCGCGCCCTCGAACATCTCGAACCACTCGCCCGCGCGCTCGTCGCTGGCGGTGACGGGCGTGAGGCGCACGCGGTCGCCCGCGCCGGCCAGTGCCTCGACGAGCCGGGCGCGGCGCTCGCCGAACGGCGTCTCCATCAGGCTCTCGTCGCCCAGCGCGAGCAGGTCGAAGGCGACGAACGAGGCCGGTGTGCGCTCGGCGAGCAGCTTGACCCGCGAGGCGGCCGGGTGGATGCGCTGCTGAAGGGCGTCGAAGTCGAGGATCTGGCCCTGCCGCAGGACGATCTCGCCGTCGACGACGCACCGTTCGGGCAGTTCGCGCTTCACCGCCTCGACGAGCTCGGGGAAGTAGCGGTTGAACGGCCGCTCGTTGCGGCTGCCCAGGTAGACCGTGTCGCCTTCCCGGAACACGATGCACCGGAAGCCGTCCCATTTCGGCTCGTACACGAAGGCGCCGTCCTGCGCGGGCAGCGCCTTGACCGCCTTGGCCAGCATCGGCGCCACCGGTGGAGGGACCGGCAGGTCCATCTCGGGCGGCGGCTCCGGCGGGGCGGCGCCTCGCTTGCGCGCGGGCCCCGCGGCCTCGGCGGGCGCGCCGCCGGGGGCCTCGGCCCGTGTGCCGTCAGAGACCGCGGCGGGCGGCCCGGTCTCGGCGGCGGGACCGGTGGCCGGTGGCTCGGGCGGGACGGGGTCGCCAGGCCGGTCGGGACGGGTCATCTCGGCTCCCGGGTGTACTTGCAGAAGAGGAAGCCTTCTTCCTCCAGGACGTGCGCGAGGCGCATCGCGACGTTCGAGGCGGGGCCGTTGAGGATGCGCGCCGCGTCGCCGCCGGTCAGGACCGGGCTGATCGTCAGGCACAGCTCGTCCACCAGGCCGGCCGCCGCGAGCTGCCCGTTGATCCTCGGGCCTCCCTCGCACAGGATGCGGCCGAGGCCGCGCTCGCGCAGCGAGGCCACGGCGAGCGACATGTCGACCCGCTCGTCACCGGCCACGATCACCTCGGCCCTCCGGCCGGCCTCGTCGCGGCGGTCCTTGGGCGCGCGCTCGGTGGTGATCACGATGGTTCTGGCGTACGGCTCGGCCTCGGTGAACAGCGCGCTGCCCAGGTCGAGGTCCAACCGCCGGGTGATCACGGCGATGGGCGGGGTGAGCGGCCGTCCCATGCGCAGCTCGCGCCACGAGGGCCGCGGGCGGACGGGGCCGTACGCCTCGGTGCGCACGGTGGCGGCGCCGGCGAGCACCACGTCGGCCAGGCCGCGCAGCACGCCGAAGACGCGCCGGTCGCCCTTGCCTGAGAGGCCTTCCGACACGCCTTTGAGCCACGCGCCTCCGTCGGCGCCGGCCACCATGTTCAGGCGCAGCCACTCGTGCCCGGGATAGGCGTAGGCGTGGGCGAGATCGACGTCGTCCGCTGGACTGGGAAGAATCCGTCGCACGGTTCCTACCTTGGCACAAGCGGAAGGGCCGGTCGTGGAGGGGGCGGCAAGGTCGCCGGACTAATAGTTCGGCATATATAGCCATTTGTGAGACTTGAGATGCGTAGCGTTACCCGGCCGCGCCGAGATGTAGGGGAGGGAAACGACGTCTTGGCAGATCGGAGGGCCCGGTGCGGCTGGCGGCTGTGGTGATGTGGCTGGTTACGGCGGGGTTCGGGGTCTACCTCCTATGCAAGTGGCTGGCCGGGGGAGGGCTGCGCCAGCAGAAGACCAAGGTGACCCGCTTCCCCACCACGCTGGTGTTCCTGCACCCCGCCCTCGGGGTCTGCTCGCTGGCCTCGTGGGCCGGGTTCCTGCTCAGCGGCCGGCGCGGCTACGTCTGGGGGTCGCTGAGCCTGCTCGTCCCGGCCCTGCTGCTCGGCTTCACCATGTTCACCCGCTGGCTCGGCGCCGGCCGCCACGCCAAGGGAGCGGAGCAGGGCTTCCCCGTCATCGCGGTGGTCCTGCACGGCCTGGCCGCCGCGACGACCTTCGTCCTGGTGTTGCTCACCGCCGCGACCATGTAGGCGCGTGCGGCGTTCAGGGCCTGGCGGTGGAGCGCAGGACCTGCATGGACCGGCTGGTGACCGCGACCAGGGAGCCCGGGTTGTGCACCGGCGCGGAGGGGTCGTCCAGATCGGCGCGCTCTTCGGCGGTGTCCAGGACGGTCTGCCAGCCGGGGCCGAAGTCGGCGTTCGGAAGGGCGAAGGCGATGTTCTCGTGGTGGGCGTTGACCAGCAGCAGGAAGGAGTCGTCGGTGATCCGCTCGCCACGCGGGCCCGGCTCGCTGATCGCCTGCCCGTTGAGGAAGACCGCCATCGCCTTGCCGAAGCCGCTGTTCCAGTCGCCGTAGGTCATCTCCTTGCCCGACGGCGTCAGCCACACGATGTCGCGGACGTCGCCCTCGGGCACCCGGCCGAGGAAGAAGCGGCGGCGGCGGAAGACCGGATGCCGCTTGCGGAACGCGGCCAGGGCGCGGACGAAGTCCAGCAGCTCGGACTCCGAGCGCAGCAGCGACCAGTCGATCCAAGAGACCTCGTTGTCCTGGCAGTAGGCGTTGTTGTTGCCCTGCTGGGTGCGGCCGATCTCGTCGCCGTGCAGCAGCATCGGCACGCCCTGCGACACGAACAGGGTGGTCAGGAAGTTGCGGCGCTGACGGCGGCGCAGCCGCACGATCGCGGGGTCCTCCGCCAGGCCTTCGGCCCCGCAGTTCCACGAGCGGTTGTCGTCGGTGCCGTCGCGGTTGTTCTCGGCGTTGGCCTCGTTGTGCTTGTGGTCGTAGGAGACCAGGTCGGTCAGCGTGAAGCCGTCGTGGCAGGTGACGAAGTTGATGGAGGCGACCGGGCGGCGCCCGCTGGTCGCGTACAGGTCGGAGGAGCCGGCCAGGCGGGAGGCGAACTCGGGCAGCACCGGCGGGCCGCCCCGCCAGAAGTCGCGCACGCTGTCGCGGTACTTGCCGTTCCACTCGGTCCACAGCGGCGGGAAGTTGCCCACCTGGTAGCCGCCCGGGCCCACGTCCCACGGCTCGGCGATGAGCTTCACCTGGGAGATCACCGGATCCTGCTGGATCAGGTCGAAGAACGCCGATAGGCGGTCGACGTCGTGCAGCTCGCGCGCCAGCGCGGCCGCCAGGTCGAACCGGAAGCCGTCGACGTGCATCTCCATCACCCAGTAGCGCAGCGAGTCCATGATCAGCTGAAGGGCGTGGGGGGAGCGGACGTTCAGGGAGTTGCCGCAGCCGGTGTAGTCGAGCAGCAGGCGCCGGTCGGAGTCGAGCAGCCGGTAGTAGGAGGCGTTGTCGATGCCGCGGTAGGACAGCGTGGGGCCCATGTGGTCGCCCTCGGCGGTGTGGTTGTAGACCACGTCGAGGATGACCTCGATGCCCGCCTCGTGCAGGGCCTTGACCATCGCCTTGAACTCCAGCACCTGCTCGCCGCGCTGGCCGGCGCTCGCGTAGGCGTTGTGCGGGGCCAGGAAGGAGATCGTGTTGTAGCCCCAGTAGTTGGTCAGGCCGCGCGCCACCATCGCGTGCTCGGGCACGAACTGGTGCACCGGCATGAGCTCCACGGCGGTCACGCCGAGGCTCACCAGATGGTCGATCACGGCCGGGTGCGCCAGGCCGGCGTAGGTGCCGCGCTGCTCGCGGGGCACGTCCGGATGGCGCATGGTCAGCCCGCGCACGTGCGCCTCGTAGATGACGGTGTCGTGGTACGGCGTGCGGGGCGCGCGGTCGGCTCCCCAGTCGAAGAACGGGTTCACCACCACGTTCTTCGGCATGTACGGCGCGCTGTCGTCGTTGTTGTGCCGGTACGGGTCGGTGAACTGGTAGGCGAACAGCGATGGGTCCCAGCGGACCTCGCCCTCGATCGCCTTGGCATAGGGATCCAGCAGCAGCTTGCTGGGGTTGCAGCGGTGCCCCGCCCCCGGGTCGTACGGCCCGTGCACGCGGTAGCCGTACCGCTGGCCGGGCATGACGCCGGGCAGGTAGCCGTGCCAGACGAACCCGTCGACCTCGGGAAGGTCGACGCGGGTCTCCTGGCCGGTATCGTCGAAAAGGCAGAGTTCGACCCGCTCGGCGACTTCGGAGAAGAGCGCGAAGCTCGTACCCACGCCATCCCAAGTGGCGCCCAGCGGGTACGGCTCACCAGGCCAGACCTCACGCATGTAGCCTCATTGTGGTCGTGGGACGGTTCGCGGTGCAGCTCGATCGCGCGGCTGTTGCTCTGTCGTGATCCGGGCGCCCGTTGATCTCCTCACGTTTGGTTACTCCGTGCCGCAGACCTGCGTGCTTGCGTTCCGGCTCTACTGTCGATTTTAGGGCCGCGCGTCTGATTTACCAGATCTTTCCGGCCACTGAGACGCCCCCCGTGGGCGGTGGTGGCGAGGGTGCCGCCGGGAGCCCCATCAACGTACTGCAAATCGGTCAAATGAGTATATATGACCTGTAAAGCTTTACTTTTCCCAGAAAAGGGGTGATCGGACATGGCGAGGCCCCCGCGCCGCCGTCGCGTGCGGGGGCCGAGCGCCTCGTCAGCCGATCAGTTCGGCGTCCAGCGTGATGGTGGTGCCGGCCAGGGCCTTGCTCACCGGGCAGTTGGCCTTGGCGGTCTCGGCGGCGGTCTGGAAGTCCTCCGCGGAGATGCCCGGCACCTGCGCCCGCACGCTGAGCACGATGCCGGTGATGCCCTCACCCGGCTGGAACGTCACGTCGGCCCTGGTCTCGACCTGCTGCGGCGGCGTGCCGGCCTGGGCGAGCCCGTGCGAGAGCGCCATGGAGAAGCAGGAGGAGTGCGCGGCCGCGATGAGCTCCTCGGGGCTGGTCTTGCCGTTCGCGTCCTGCGAGCGCGAGGCCCAGGTCACCTCGTAGACCCCGACGCCGGAGGTGTTGAGCTCGACGGTGCCCGAGCCGTCGAGCAGCGCGCCCTTCCACTGGGTCGTCGCGGTACGTGTCGTCGCCATGGCGATCTTCCCTTTCGATGCTGAGGTGGTTGCAAGCCCGAACCTACACGCGCGCCTGATGCGCGCGGTGCTCGGCTCGGACGAGATCCTCAACCTCGGCGCGCAGCGCGAGGAACGGGGGCGTCCGCTTGACGGTGAGCGGACGCTCGTCGGGCAGGCCGACGACGAGGTCGCGCGCGATCCTGCCGGGGTCGCAGGACAGCACCAGCACCCGCCGGCCGAGGAAGACCGCCTCCTCGACGTCGTGGGTGACCATGATCACCGTGGTCGGCTCCTCCCGCCACATCTGGCGGACGAACAGCTGCATGTCCTCCTTGGTCTGCACGTCGAGCGCGCCGAACGGCTCGTCCAGCAGCAGCACGCGCGGCGAGCACGCGAGGGCCCGCGCGATGGCGACGCGCTGCTGCTGGCCGCCCGACAGCCTGCCGGGCAGCGCGCCGGCCAGCTGGGCGAGCCCGACCTCCTCCAGCAGCCGGGCCACCCGCTCCTCGCGCGGCGCGCGGGGCAGGCCGAGCGCCTCCAGCCCGAAGGCGACGTTGCGCGCCACGCTCCGCCACGGGTACAGCGAGGCGGTCTGGAACACCAGGCCTCGCTCGGGGCCCGGCCCGGTGACCTCCTCGCCGTCCAGCAGCACCCGCCCGGTCGTGGGCCGGGTCAGCCCCGCGATCAGCGAGAGCAGGGTCGACTTGCCCGACCCGCTGGCGCCGACCACGCAGACGAACTCCCCGGGCTCGATCGTGAGGCCGATGTCCGCCAGCACCGGCCGCCCGGGCGCGAACTCCTTGCCGACCCCCTCCAGACGCAACGTCACGCCGTCAGCCTCCCCGCTCGCGTCCCCATCGGTGACGGCGCCGCGCGCCGCGCCTTCTCGTTCGCATCGTTCGCGCGCCTCACGCGGCCCACCTGCCGACGCGGGCGCGCAGCAGGCGCAGCAGGATGTCGATGGCCAGGCCGATCAGGCCGATCACCACGAGGATCGCGAAGATCCGGTCGGTCTGCAGGAACCGCTGCGCGCGGATGATGCGGTACCCGAGCCCAGAGGTGGCCGCGACCAGCTCGGCCACGACCACGAAGTTCCAGGCGGCCGCCGCGTTGACCCGCATCGCGTCGATGACGCCGGGCAGCGCGTACGGGAACACCACGCGGAAGGCGACCCTGAGCCGCCGCGCGCCGAGCGTCGCCGAGACCTCCAGCAGCCTGCGGGGCACCCGCCGCACGACGTCGGCGGTCATCAGCGTGTTGAAGAAGACCACGCCGAGCACCAGCAGCGCCACCTTGGACGACTCGCCGATGCCGAGCCAGATGATCAGCAGCGGGATGAAGGCCGAGGCCGGCAGGTAGCGCAGCAGGCCGATCAGCGGCTCGGCCAGCGACTGCGCCCAGGGCAGCGCGCCCATCGCGAAGCCGAGCGGCACCGAGATCAGCACGGCCAGCGCGAACCCCAGCCCGATGCGGCCGAGGCTCGCGACCAGGTCGGACCAGAGCTCGCCGCGCGCCGCCATGCCGGCGCCGGCCGTCCAGACGTCGGCGGGGGAGGGCAGGAAGACCGGGTTCACCAGGCCGCTCGCGCTGAGGGCCTGCCAGGCGGCGAGGGGGAGCAGCACCGAGAGCGCGCGCAGCACCCATGCCGTCCGGGCGGTCATGGCGCTGTCGAGCAGCCGCACCCGCCCGGCCCGGCGCGGCACCCTCCAGGGACGCCCGTCCATCGTGTCCCGGGACGCCGCGTCCGCCGGCCTCGCGTCCTGGGACATATCCCGGGACGTCGTGTCCCGGGACGCGTCGCGGGGCGCCGCCGTCTCGCCGGGTGCGGATGGGTCGCGCGGTCCGGCGGCGCCGGGCGGCTGGGGCATCGGGGCTCCGGCGGGGGCGGGGACGGGCGTCACGGCTGTACCGCCTGGACGAACTTCGGCTCCAGCAGGCCCTCCAGCGGCGGAGCGGCGTCGACGAGCTTGCTGGACACCAGGAACTCGGAGATCTGCTTGGCACGTGCGGGCAGCTCGCCGGCGAACGCCGTCCGGTTCTGCTCCAGCGTGAAGATCGTCGTGCCCTTCTCGTAGGTCTCGTAGTCCGCGACGCTCACGCCGGCGCGCCCGGCCATGATCCGCACGGCCTCGGCGCGGTTCGCGCCGATCCACGCCACGGTGTCGAACCAGGTCTTCACCAGCGCCTGCACGGCCTCGGGGTCGGTGTTCACCAGGTCCGCGCCGACCACCAGATGGTCGGGAATGGCGCCGGGGAAGTCCTTGGAGGTCGCGATCGCCGAGCTGCCGGGCCGCTTGAGCGCGGTGGTGGTGAAGGGGGCGAAGACCCCGACCGCGTCCACCCGGCCCGCGACGAACGCCGCGGCGGCCGCGTCGGTGGGCAGCGGCTGGAACTTCACGTCCGCCTCGCTCAGCCCGGCCGCGCGCAGGGCGAGCAGCAGCAGGTAGTGGTCCACGGTGCCCTGCTCGGCCGCGACCGTCTTGCCCTTGAGGTCGGCCAGGCTTTCGATCCCGTCGGCGGCGATGATCTGGTCGTTGCCGGTGGAGTTGTCGTTGACCAGGACGACGGTCTCCTTGGCGCCGCCCGCGGCCGAGGCGAGCGTGTCGTTCAGCGTCTGGCTGTTGGCGTCGATGTTGCCGGTCGCCAGGGCGTTGAGGCTGTCGGTGTAGCTGTCGAAGTACGACAGCTCGACCTTGACGCCGTTCTTGGCGAACAGCCCTTTCTCCTCGGCGACCTGCCAGGGGAACCAGCCGGGCCAGGCGCTGAACCCCAGCTTGATCGCCGCGCCGCCCGCGGCGTCCGGGGCGGCCGTCCCGCCTGCGCCGGGCTGCCCGGCACAGGCGGCGCTCAGCGCGAGCAGGACGGCGGCGGGCAGAATGGTGAGGCGTCGGAGCATCACACGGCTCCTCTCTCAGTCTTGCGAAGCGTTGACGTGCGGGCCCGCGGGTTCGGAGCCGTCGGGCCGGGCGCCGGCGCGCTTGGGGAGGTGGCCGGCGCGGACGAGGCATCCGAGGGTGTCGCAGATGACCCGGGTCGCGATGAGGGCGGTGATCTCGGCGTTGTCGTACGGCGGCGCGCACTCGACCACCTCGATGCCGGCGAGCGGCCGGGCGCCCGCGATGAGCTGGATGAACTTCAGCACCTCGCGGGGGAGGAAGCCGCCCGGCTCCGGCCAGCCGGTGCCGGGGACGAAGGCGGCGTCCAGGCAGTCGACGTCGAACGACAGCCACACCGCCTCCGCGCCGTCCCAGGCGACCTCCAGGGCGCGCTCGGCGGCGGCCTCGATGCCCATCTCGACGCAGTCGGTGACGGTCATGATGGTGGTGCCGCGTTCCCTGCCGACCTTCACGCCCGGACGCGGCGCCTGCCACCCGCCGATGCCGATCTGCACGAGGTTCTTCGCGGGCACGTTCGGGATGTCGGTCGCGTGGAACCAGGGCGTGGTGTGCATCCGCTCGTCGAGGTCGGTCTCCTGGGTGTCCACGTGCCGGTCGAAGTGGATGATGCCGACGTTCCCCCGCACGTGCTCGGCGACGCCGCGCACCGTCGGGTACCCGATCGAGTGGTCGCCGCCCAGCACGATGGGGAACGCCCCGCTGGCGTAGACGTGCGACACCGCCTTGCTGATCTGGTCGAAGGTCTTCTCGATGTTCGCCGGGATGGTGAAGACGTCCCCGAGGTCGGCGATCGTGATCGACTCGCGCAGGTCCACGCCCAGCTCGAAACTGTAGGGGCCGTAGAGCGCCGAGATCTTGCGGATGCCCTGCGGGCCGAAGCGCGTCCCCGAGCGGTAGGTCGTGCCGCCGTCGAAGGGCGCGCCCAGCACGGCCACGTCGTACTCGCCGCAGCGCCGCACGTCCTCGACGTACGGCGCCTTGAGGAAGGTGTTGATCCCGGCGAAGTGCGGCAGCTCTCCCCGGGAGAAGGTCGGGATGGTGCGGTCGACGATCGAGTCCGCGCCCGGCAGGCCGTACGCGAGGCCCCGTTCGATCTCACGCCGATGCGCCGCCTGCGGAAGCTCGGCCTCGCGTTCGACGGCGTAGCGGGCTTCGGGTCCGTAGTGGTCGTGGAGGTGACCCACGGCACTCCCTTTCGGAAACGCCTCACACAGGAGGCAGCCGATATGACTGTCTCCCGGGTTTTTGTCCCGCCGTGGAACGGCCGGAGGCCGCCTGCACCTCTCGGACCAGCCCCCTCGCGGGCCGGCGAGGGCGGAACCCTAGGTGCGCCTCACCGCAAGCCGGTGAGTCCCCTTCATGACAGCCTCGGCCTGTTTCCTCCGCGTTTCCGGTCCGTAGCGGATCGGTGACGTACTACGCACGCCGCCGCGAGGCCCGTGACCCGGCCGGCCGGTCCGGAGACGCACGCGAAGCGACGCCGTCGCGGGGACGATGGCGCGCCGCCCGGCGCGGGCGGGGCGCGGCGGGCGGCGTCGGCGGCGGGCGGCGCGTCCGAAAGTTTCACACCGCCGCGCGGGGAGACCGCCCTGTCCTGGATGTTCGCAGGCCGGAAATCGTCGGAGCTTTCGCCTTGACCTGGCCCCTTGACGTGTCCAGACTTGGCTCTTAGATTTCCGCAATGTTGACGCGAGGCCACGAAAATTTCGGGTCGGCGCGCGGCGTGAACCATGCCGCCGTCGGCCGAGGGGATGGCATGAGCGGTAAGCCGCCGATCGACCGTGACCAGGCCAGGACAGGCGCGTGGTGAGGGGCGGTCATCGGTGGTCTCGGCCGCCGGTGCCCACCCGCCGGATGACGCCGGAGGCGCAGGGATGAGCACGGCCGAGGTGACCGACGCGTCATCCGGCATCCGGGGCCCGGACGGGGCGGCGCCCGGCGCCGCCCGCCGCCGGGCTCCCTCGTCCGGCCGCACCTGGCGGCAGGCGCTGCGCCGCGACTGGCAGCTGTACTCGCTGGCGATCCTCCCGCTGGTGTTCTTCCTGGTCTTCCGCTACCTGCCGATGATCGGCAACGTGATCGCCTTCCGGAAGTTCCGGCCGGGCGGCAGCGTGCTGGGAGAGGAGTGGGTGGGCCTCCGGTACGTCCGGATGTTCCTGAGCGACCCCACGTTCTGGCACGTGTTCACCAACACCCTGGTCCTGGGCGCGCTGACGCTGCTGGTCTGCTTCCCGATGCCCATCGTGCTCGCATTGCTGATCAACGAGGTGCGGCACCGGCGCCTCAAGCGGTTCGTCCAGTCGGTGTCCTACCTGCCGCACTTCCTGTCGATCGTGGTCGTGGCCGGCCTGGTGATCGAGCTGCTGTCGGTGGACGGGCCGGTGAACCAGGTCCTGCGGGCGGCCGGCGACGACCCCATCGCGTTCCTGCAGCAGCCGGAGTGGTTCCGCACGATCTACGTCTCCTCGGAGATGTGGCAGACCGCCGGCTGGGGCACGATCCTCTATCTCGCCGCGCTCACGACCATCGACGAGCAGCTGTACGAGGCGGCGCGGATCGACGGCGCGGGCCGGTGGCGGCAGGTCTGGCACGTGACGCTGCCCGGCATCCGGCCGACCGCGGTCACCCTGCTGATCCTGAACATCGGCACCTTCATGGCGGTGGGGTTCGAGAAGGTCCTGCTGCTCTACAACCCGCTGACGTATCCGACCGCGGACGTGATCTCCACGTACCTGTACCGCATGGGCGTGGTCTCCAACAACTTCAGCTACGCCGCGGCGATCGGGCTGTTCGAGGCCGTGATCGGGCTGACCCTCGTCATGTCGGCCAACCTGATCTCCCGGCGCTCGGTGGGGACGAGCCTGTGGTGACGAACGACCACGGCACGGGCCGCCGCGTGTTCCGGGCGGTCAACGCCGTCATCCTCACCGGGGTCGTGATCGTGACCCTGTACCCCTTCGTCAACATCCTCGCCCGCTCGTTCAGCGACGAGAACGCCATCAGGTCGGGCCAGGTCAACCTGATCCCGCGCGGGTTCACGTTCACGACGTACCAGTACGTGGTCTCCGACTCCATGTTCTGGACGAACTACCGCAACACCGTGGTGTACACGGTCGTCGCCACGATGATCTCGATGATCCTGACCACCTGCTACGCCTACGTGCTGTCCAAGAGGCACCTCAGGGGCAGGAGGCTGCTGATCGGGATCGCCGTGTTCACCATGTTCTTCTCCGGCGGCATCATCCCCAACTACGTCCTGATCAGCAGCATCGGGCTGAAGGACAGCATCTGGGCCGTCGTCCTGCCGAACGCCATCAGCGTCTTCAACCTCCTGATCATGAAGACGTTCTTCGAGGGACTTCCGGTCGAGCTGGAGGAGGCCGCCGCGATCGACGGCATGAGCACCTACGGCATCCTGCTGCGCATCGTGCTGCCGCTGTCGAAGGCGGTCATCGCCACGATGGTGCTGTTCTACGCCGTCGCGTTCTGGAACTCCTGGTTCACCGCGTTCCTGTACATGAGCCGGTCGGACCTGTTCCCGGTGACCGTCTACCTGCGCAACCTGATCGCCGGCGCCACCACCGCGACGTCCGTCGGAGCCGACGCCAACGACCTGACGGCGGCGGCCAACATCACGTCGGTGACGATGGTGCTCACCATCCTTCCCATCGTGGGGATCTACCCCTTCGTCCAGCGGTACTTCGTCTCGGGAGTCATGCTCGGCGCGGTCAAGGGATAGCTCTCGCCGGCCGCCCGCCCCCGGGCGCGCACCACACACCCCCCGTCGCAAGGGAAAGGATTCCCATGTACAAGATGGACCGGCGTCAGGCGCTCATGGCCATCGGCGCGTTCGCCGCGCTCGCCGCCTGCGGCAGTGACGACACCAAGAAGAAGAGCGACGACTTCTCGGCGAACCGGGAAGGCGCGATGCCGGACTACGGCCCCGGCGCCCAGTTCAAGGCCGCCGCGCCGCTCACGTTCACCATGCTGTACAACAACCACCCGTTCTATCCGATCAAGAACGACTGGATGTTCTGGTCGGAGCTCACCAAGCGGACGAACGTTACGATCCAGCCGAGCGTGGTGCCGCTCAGCGACTACGAGAACAAGCGCAGCCTGGTGATCGGCGCCGGCGACGCGCCGTTGCTCATCCCGAAGACCTACCCCTCCCAGGAGACCCCGTTCGTCGCCTCCGGCGCGATCCTCCCGGTCAGCGACTACATCGACCTGCTGCCGAACTTCAAAGACAAGATCGCCAAGTGGAACCTCCAGGCCGACGTGGACACGCTCCGGCAGGCGGACGGGCGCTTCTACCTGCTCCCCGGCGTCCACGAGGACTTCTGGGTGGACTACTCCCTGGCCGTCCGCAAGGACGTCCTGGACAAGCTCGGGCTGGAGATCCCGCAGACCTGGGACGATGTGCGCACCATGCTGAAGGCGATGAAGGAGGAGTACCCCGACTCCTACCCGCTGTCCGACCGGTGGGGGACCCTCACGCCCGGCGCCAACCTGCTGAACATCGTCGGCACCTCCTACGGCGCGCCCGGCGGCTGGGGCTACGGGGAAGGGGTGTGGTGGGATCCCAGCGCCCAGAAGTTCGCCTTCACCGGCGCGATGGAGCCGTACAAGCAGATGCTGCAGTACCTGAACACGCTGGTCCAGGACAAGCTGATCGATCCTGAGAGCTTCACGCAGAGCGACGACCTGGCCATCCAGAAGCTGGTGTCCGGCAAGTCCTTCGTGATCAGCACGAACGCGCAGACGCTGGTCAACGAGTACCGGCCGCCGCTGTACAAGGCGAACCCCAAGGCCGAGCTCGTCAAGATCCCCGTGCCCGTGGGCCCGCTCGGCCCCATCAAGTACGGCTCGGGCAACACCCGCCTGGAGAACGGCATCATGATCTCCAAGAAGGCCCGCGACAGCAAGAACTTCGTCGCGATGATGCAGTTCCTCGACTGGCTGTGGTACTCCGACGAGGGCCAGGTCTTCGCCAAGTGGGGCGTCGAGGGGGTCACCTACACCAAGGACGCCTCCGGGAAGTTCAAGCTGGCGCCGGACGTCGACTTCGTCGGGCTCAACCCCAAGGCGCCCAAGCACCTGCAGAAGAACTTCGGCTTCTCCAACGGCATCTTCGCCTACGGAGGGTCCACCCAGCTCCTGGAGTCGACCTTCTCCGAGGAGGAGGTGGCGTTCCAGAAGGTGATGAACGCGAGGAAGCCCGTGGAGGTGCCGCCGCCGCACCCGCTCACCGACGAGGAGCGCGAGCAGGTCACGCTGTGGGCGACCCCGCTGAAGGACCACGTCACCCAGAACACGCTCAAGTTCATCCTGGGCAAGCGCGACTTCGGCGAGTGGGACGCCTACGTCAAGGAACTGGAGGGGAAGAACATGACGTCGTTCGTCACCATGGTGAACGGCGCCTACGAGCGGTACAAGAAGGAACACGGCTGATCGCCCGCCTGGAGTCTCCCGATGGCCGACACGACGGCGGAACCGCGGTTCGGGGCAGGGCCCCTGTCGCGCGGTTCCGCGCTCGTCTACACCCTGCTCGTGGTGGAACTGCTGTTCCTGGCCGCCAGCGCGCCCGGCCTGGCCGGGCTCGTCCTGCTCGACCGGGACGCCGCCAACGTCCCGCTGGCCGCCGCCTGCCTGATCCCGGCCGGGCCGGCGCTGTCGGCCGCGCTGTACGCCCTGCACCACCGGCGCCTGGATCTCACCGACCTGCGTCCCTGGGCGGCGTTCTGGCGGGGTTACCGGGCCAACTTCCGCGGGGTCGTGAAGCTGTGGATCCCGTTGCTGGCGTGGCTGGCCGTCATCGGGACGAACCTCGCGAACTTCGCCGCCGCCGGCGTGCCCGGGTGGTGGGCCGCGCTGTCGTCGCTCATCGCGGTGGTGGCGGTTCTGTGGTTCGCCAACGCGCTGGTGATCACATCGTTGTTCGCGTTCCGGGCCAGGGACGTGGCGCGCCTGGCCGCGTACTTCCTCACCCGTTCCCCCCGGGCCGCACTCGGCAACGCGGGCCTGCTGGTCGTGGCGGCCGGTGTCACGCTGGTCGCCTCCGAGGCGGTGCCGGTGCTGCTGGCCTCGGCGTTCGCGGGGGCGCTGCTGCTGAACAGCCGCACGCTGATCGCCGAGGTGCGCGGCGGCTTCACCGCCTGAGAAGGAGCCTTGTGACCAACGCCGAACCGACCGACGTCCACCCGGCGTGGCTGCCGCCGGAGGCCTTCCGGGCGATCGGCTCGCGCCGCGCGCTCGTGGCGGGCGAGGGCCCGCTCGCCGGCACCGTCTACGAGGAGGTGGCGCGGGCCTGCGCCAGGTACGGCGGGACCGTACTGCGCCAAGCTCCGGGCCCGGAAATCGGCGCAAAGCCGGGCCAAGAGCCGGGCGCGGAGCCGAGCTCAGGGCCGGGTCCGGAGCCGGGCCCTGAGTCAGGTCCCGAGCCGGGCGCGGCCGGTGACCCGGGGACGGGCGGCGGGCGGGCCGGTTCGGCCGCCGGTCAGGTCGACCTGGTGCTCGCGCTCTCGGCGGCGCGGCCCCTGCCGCCCGCCGCCGAGCCGGTCGCGGCCGAGTTCGGGCGCGGGCGGGCCGGCCACGCCATCGGCGAGGAGGGGTTCGTCATCGCCCGCCGCGACGGCGTCACGGTGGTGCTCGCCGACGAGCCCGCGGGCCTGCTCTACGGCCTGTTCCACGTGGTGCGGCTCGGCGAGGCGGCCTTCGGGGACGCGCGCCCGGCGGAGCACCACCGGCCCGCGCTGCGCCGGCGCGTGCTCGACCACTGGGACAACGTCGACGTGCATCCGGTGATGGGGCAGGTGGAGCGCGGCTACGCGGGCGGCTCGCTCTTCTGGCGGGACGGCGTCCTGCGCGCCGACCTCGGCAGGGTGCGCGCGTACGGGCGGCTGCTCGCCGCGTGCGGCGTGAACGCGGTCGTGGTGAACAACGTCAACGTGCACGCCACCGAGGCCCGCCTGCTGACCGACCGGCTCGGCGACGTCGCCGCGATCGCCGCCGAACTGCGGCCCTACGGGATCCGGGCGCACCTGTCGATCGACTTCGCCGCGCCGATCACCGTCGGCGGGCTGCCGACCGCCGACCCGCTCGACGAGGACGTGCGCAAGTGGTGGCGGGCGGCCACCGAGCGGGTGTACGAGACGATCCCCGACTTCGGCGGCTACCTGGTGAAGGCGGACTCGGAGGGGCGGCCCGGCCCGTTCGCGTACGGGCGCGGCCACGCCGACGGCGCGAACATGCTCGCCGAGGCGCTGACGCCGTTCGGCGGGGTCGTCCACTGGCGCGCCTTCGTGTACGACCACCTGCAGGACTGGCGCGACCGGTCGACCGACCGGGCCCGCGCGGCCCACGACCACTTCGCGCCGCTCGACGGGCTGTTCCTGGACAACGTGATCCTCCAGGTGAAGCACGGCCCGATGGACTTCCAGGCGCGCGAGCCGGTGTCGCCCGTCATCGCGGCCATGCCGTCCACCCGCCTGGCGATGGAACTCCAGGTCTCCCAGGAGTACACCGGCCAGCAGCGGCACGTATGCTATCTCGCGCCCATGTGGAGCGAGGCGCTCGCCTTCCGCCCTTTCGGCCCCGCCGGCCCCGCCATGGCGCACATCATCGCCGGCCACAAGGCGGCCGGCGCCGCGCCGGCCGGCGACGGCGGGACGGCCGCCGGGTGGGCGCCTGACGCGGGCGGCGGCCTGGCGGGGGTGTCCAACGCCGGCGACGACCCCTACTGGACCGGCCACCCGCTCGCGCAGGCCAACCTGTACGCGTTCGGCAGGCTCGCCTGGGCGCCGTGGACCGACCCGGTGGCGATCCTCGACGAGTGGATCGGCCTGACCTTCCCGGCGGCGGCGCCCGGCGGCGACGAGCCGCTGCGGCGTGTCCTGCACGCGATCATGGACGACTCGCTTCGCACCTACGAGCGGTACACCGCGCCGCTCGGCGTCGGGTTCATGGTCCGCCCCGGGCATCACTACGGTCCCGACGTGGACGGGTACGAGTACACCCCGTGGGGCACCTACCACTTCGCCGACCGCGACGGCGTCGGGGTGGACCGCACGCGCGCCACCGGGACCGGGTTCACCGGGCAGTACCCGCCGCCCTGGTCGGAGGTGTACGAGTCGCTCGACCTGTGCCCCGACGAGCTGCTGCTGTTCTTCCACCACGTCCCCTACGGGCATGTGCTGCACAGCGGCTCCACCGTCATCCAGCACATCTACGACACCCACTTCGCCGGGGTGGAGCAGGTCGCCGAGGCCCGGTCGCTGTGGGAGGGGCTCGCCGGCGACGCGTCGGTGCCGCCGGCGCTGCACGCGCGGGTGACGGACCTCTTCGACGAGCAACTGCGCTGCGCCGAGGAGTGGCGCGACCAGATCAACGCCTACTTCTACCGCAAATCAGGCATACCCGACGCCCAACGCCGCCGCATCCCATGACGCCTCCGCTCGGCGCGGCCATAGTCCGATGGCGCCGCAGGCCGGACGGTCCGGACATTGATCTACGTTGTAAAGGCGGTCCGGCCGGAACCGAGCGGAGGCAGGCGGGGAACGGTTCAGGCGATCTTGAGGGTGGCTCTGTCGAGGATGGCGTCGAGGTCGAGGCCGGTGGGCAGGGTGCCGAAGGCGCGGCCCTGGTCAGGGCCCAGGCGGGAGGCGCAGAAGGCGTCGGCCACGGCGGGGTGGCCGTGCCGCACCAGCAGGGACCCCTGCAGGACGAGGGCGAGGCCCTCGACCACCCGGCGGGCTCGGTAGTCGATGCCGGCCGTGTCGGCGAGGGAGTTCTTCGCCTGGCGGACGGCGGCGTCCAGGCGGCGGTCGGCGCCCGCGGCGAGGTCCACCTCGCCGAAGAAGGCGTCCAGGGCCTCGGGCTCCTTGGCGAGGGCCCTGAGCACGTCCAGCGCGGCCACGTTGCCCGAGCCCTCCCAGATGCCGTTCAGCGGCGACTCGCGGAACAGCCGCGGCATCTGCGACTCCTCCACGTACCCGTTGCCGCCCAGGCACTCCAGCGACTCCGCCGCGTGCGCCGGCGCCCGTTTGCACACCCAGTACTTGGCGGCGGCCAGGGCCGTGCGGCGCAGCGCGCCCTCGCCGGTCTCGCCGCGGATGGCGCGGTCGGTCGCCCCGGCCAGGCGGACCATCACCGCGGTCGCCGCCTCCGACTCAAGGGCCAGGTCGGCCAGCACGTTGCGCATCAGCGGCTGCTCGGCGAGCGCCTTGCCGAACGCCTTGCGGTGCGTCGCGTGGTGGACGGCCTGGACCACCCCGTAGCGCATGCCGGCGGCCGAGCCGATGACGCAGTCGAGCCGCGTCATGTTGACCATCTCGATGATGGTCCGGACGCCGCGGCCCTCCTCGCCGACGAGGCGGGCGACCGCGCCCTCGTACTCCACCTCGGCCGAGGCGTTGGACCTGTTGCCGAGCTTGTCCTTCAGCCGCATGACGCGCATCGCGTTGCGCGAGCCGTCCGGCAGGACGCGGGGGAGCAGGAAGCACGACAGCCCGCCGGGGGCCTGCGCGAGCACCAGGAAGGCGTCGCACATGGGGGCGGAGTTGAACCACTTGTGGCCGGTGATCGCGTACGTGCCGTCGCCGAGCGGCTCGGCGCGCGTGGTGTTGGCCCGCACGTCCGAGCCGCCCTGCTTCTCGGTCATCGCCATCCCGGCGAGCACCCCGCGCTTGGCGGCGGCGGGCCGCAGGCCGAAGTCGTAGCTGCGCGAGGCGAGCAGGGGCTCCCACTCGGACGCCAGGGCCGGGGTGTGCCGCAACGCCGCCACGCTCGCGTAGGTCATGGAGATCGGGCAGCCGTGGCCGGCCTCCACCTGCGACCACACGTAGAACTTCGCCGCCCGCGCCACGTGGGCGCCCGGCCGGGGCGAGGTCCACGGCGTGGCGTGCAGGCCGTGCTCGACGGCCACCGCCATCAGCTCGTGCCAGGCCGGGTGGAACTCGACCTCGTCGACGCGGTTGCCGTACCGGTCGTGGGTGCGCAGGACCGGCGGGTGCTCGTTGGCCAGCCTGCCCCATTCCTGGGCTCTGGCCGACCCGGCGAGCGTCCCGAGGGTGCGCAGCTCTCCGAGCGCCCAGTCCGCGCCCTCCCGGCGCACGCCCTCTACCATGGCGGGGTCGGCCGACACGTCATGACCGGTGAGCGGCGGGACCTGGTTGGTGACCTCGTGCGTCAAGAGAGCCTCCGGGCGGTGTCGGGTGCGTGCCTGTGCGGTGCCGGAACGCGTCCTGGATGCGCGCTTCGGCATCCATCTCAACATTTCCCTGGAACAGTGGGATGCTCGGGTCGCTGACCAAGGAAGGGTGGGACCGGTGGAGGCCCCTGGAACGACCGACGATCGGCTGCTTCACCAGCGCGTCGTCGGCGGGGACGAAAGCGCGCTGAGCGAGGTGCACGACCGGCTGTCTCCGCTGGTGCTGGGTCTGGCGCTGCGGGTCACACGCGACCGGGTCGTCGCCGAGGACATCGTGCAGGAGGTCTTCGTCACCTTCTGGGAGCGTCCCTTGGCGTTCGACCCCGACCGCGGGTCGCTGCGCGGGTGGCTGGCCACGATCGCGCACCGGCGGGCCGTCGACCACGTACGCGCCGAGGAACGCCACAGGGTCTCGGCGCTCGGCCCCCGGCTGACCGATCCTGAGCCGAGCCCGCTGGAAGACTGGGTGCTGGCCGCCGACGAGGCGGCCCGCGTGCGGGTCGCCGTCAGCAGGTTACCGAACGAGATTCGAGAGGCGATCGAACTCGCGTACTACCGTGGCCGTACATATCGTCAGGCGGCCGAGGAGCTCGGGCTGCCGGAGGGAACCGTCAAGTCCCGCATCCGGCTGGGCCTTCGCAGGCTCGCCGACGAGCTCACCGAGAAGGAGGTGTGACGGTGGACCCCGAACGCGCGCCGGACCGGGACTTCGCCGTCCTCGGCGCGCCCGATGTGCCCGCCTCCTCCGACCCGGTGACGCGGCTGGGCCTCGACGCGCTGGTCACGGCCGCCGCTGAGGCCGCCGCAGAGTCCGCCGCCGAGAGCGCGGACCAGACCGCGGACGAGAGCCGGCTGTCGCGGCTGCTGACGGCCGCCCGCTCGGCCCGCCGTCCCGCGGCCGTCACCTCGGGCGTCGCCGCCCCGTACGCGGCCCGGGTGGCCGCCATGGACGCCCTGCTGGCCTCCGCGGCGCCCGGCGACTGGTCGGCGACGATCGTCGAGGGCTGGACGCTGCAGCAGCTGCTCGCCCACCTCGCCGCCACCGACAGCCTGGTCGCCGCCGCCATCGGCGCGCCGGTGGCCGGTCCCGAGGTCGCGTCGGACGAGGTGCTGAGCCGGACGGCCGACATGATCGCCTCCGTGGCCGGGCAGTCTCCCGAGCGCACCCGCGCCGACTGGCGCGACCAGGCCGACGCCATCTGCCGGCGCGCCGGCTCGCTGGACGCCGCCACGGTGATCGCCCCCGGCGGCATCGGCCTCCCCGTCTCCGACCACCTGCTCGCCCGCATGCTGGAGACCTGGATCCACACCGACGACGCCGCCGCGGTGCTGGGCCGTTCCCTGCCCCTGCCGCTCGCCGCGCACATCCACCCGACGGCCGACTTCTGCGCCCGGCTGCTGCCCCTGACGATGGCGCTGTCCGGCATGGACGGCGGCGGCCGCGCGATCAGGCTCACGCTGACCGGCCCCGGAGGCGGCGCCTGGCACGTTCCGCTCGACGTCGCCGGGACGGCCGTGCCCGACGACGGTTCGCCCGTCCAGGCGGCGATCACCTGTGACGCCGCGGCCTTCTGCTTCCTGCTCGGCGGACGGGGCGCTCCCGCCACGTTCCCCGCGGAGGTGGAGGGGGACGCGGGCCTGGTCCGCGACGTGCTGCACGCCGCCCCCGCCCTGTCGGGCCCCTGACGCCCGCACCTCGTGGCGGCCTTCGCGCCGGCCGCCGAGGTACCGGGCCGCTGAGCCGGCGGGCCCTGAGCTGCGGGGCCGCTGAGCCGGCGGGCCGCTGAGGTGGCGGGCCGCGACGGAGTCATGGCCTCCGCCCCGCTCCGGGAGGCGCGGCTCCGGCCGGCGGGTGCGTGAGTTCCTCCTTACGGAGGATCGGACCGATCGAGATATCGCGATACATTCGTGCCATGAATGATCCGGGTGGTATGCGCGCCTCGGACGCCGAGCGCGAGGCCGTCGTGGAGCGGCTGAGAGAGGCCTCCGTCGAGGGGCGCCTGACGCTCTCCGAGCTGACCGAGCGCACCGAGGCCGCCTATCTGGCCGCCACCCACGCCGAGCTGGCCCAGATCACCGCCGACCTGCCGGGCGGCGCGGCGCACGACGCCGCCCCCCGCCCGTCCGCGTACCCCTCGTCCCCGCGCCCGGGAACGGCCCGGCGCTGGTACGTCGCCGTCATGGGCGACACCAAGCGCCGCGGCAAGTGGCGCGTCGACCAGGAGATCGGCGCCGTCGCGGTGATGGGCGACGTGACGATCGACCTGCGCGAGGCCGAGGTGCGCTCCAACGAGGTCGACATCGTCGCCACGGCGGTGATGGGCGACGTGAAGATCATCGTGCCGGACGGCGTGGACGTCGACCTCAATGGCTTCGCCATCATGGGCGACAAGCGGGTGGACGTGGTGGAGGCCCCGCCGGGGCAGCACGTCCCGGTGGTGCGGGTCCGCGCGTACGTCGTGATGGGCGACGTCAAGATCATCGGTGACTCCCGTGCCAAGCCGATCCAGCGGGCCTGGACCGCGTGGAGCGAGTGGTGGCTGGAAAGACGCGGCGAGCTGCACGAGCTGCACGATGAGCACCTGCGCGCGGTGCGCGGGCAGCATCACGACCTGCACCGCGCCCACCACGAGTCACGGCGCGCGCAGCGCGAGGGGCTGCGCGCGTCCCGGGAGGCCATGCGCATGTCCCGTGAGGTCATGCGCCGGTCCCGACGGTCGGGCCGCGACGGCCCCTACCCTCCGCCGCCCCCCGCGCCGCCGTACAGGTAACACGCCCGCGCTCGCCGCGATGGTCGCGCTGCCGGGTCATCCGGCAGCGGCGGCGGCCTGTGCCGCCTGGATGGCCTTCTGCAGTGCCCGGGGCACCGGGGCGACGACGTCGCCCAGTTCCTCCCCGCGCTTGCGGGTGGACCGCCACCGGGACGATGGCATGACGGACCTGAGCCTGACCACCGCCGCCAGGGCGGTGAGCGCGGCGTCCCGGGGTTCCATCCGCGACAGGGGCTGCCCGCCGCGCATGGCGCCGTTGACAGTGGAGGCCAGCCGCCGCACCACGCGGGTGTCGCGGACCGTCACCTTCGTCCGCGGGATGACGCCGAGCAGGCGGACCCGCTCAACGCGGATCCACCCGCCGGCCTCAAGCTGGTCGCGCACCTGGCGAAGGGCGCGACTCGCGCCCTTGCTCACCCAGTGCTGCCAGGTACGCCGCCTGGACCCGGCGATCTGCTGGAGGGCGGCGTCGAGCACGGCGTCGTCCGCGATCGCCGGCCGCTTCACCACGGGGCCGCCGGTGGCGTCCGCCAGGTGTCCCCGCAGCAGCAGCTCGGCCAGGATGCCGGCGCGCATCAGGTAACCGAGCTTCCAGCGGGCGGTCAGCCGCTTGCGCTCGATGTCGTAGGCCAGCAGGTAGAGCCGCTGGGGCAGAGAGTCTGGCAGGTTCACCGGTCGCTCCTCTCAGTCGTGTCGTCCTGCGGTTGAGTCGTGTCGTCTTGCGGTTCGGTCGTGTCGTCCTGCGGTGGCGCGGCCGGCCCGGCCCCCGCAGATCGGGCCGCCCGCGAGTCGTCGTCCTGCGCGTCCTCCCGCACCGCGGACGCGCCGCCGGCCCGCGCCCCGGAGTCCTTCGGAGGCCGGCCTCGCCTGGGCATGCCGCCCGCGTCTCCGGGAAGCCGTCCCGCGCCGGCGAGCGCCCGCCGCAGCAGGAACTCGATCTGGGCGTTGGTGCTGCGCAGCTCGTCTCCGGCCCACCGGGTGATCGCGTCGTGGACGGCGGGGTCGAGCCGCAGGAGGATCTTCTTGCGCTCGCTCACTGGTACAGGGAGCCGGTGTTCACGACCGGCTGCACGTCCTTGTCGCCACAGAGCACGACCAGCAGGTTGCTGACCATGGCGGCCTTGCGCTCGTCGTCCAGGTCGACGACGTCGGCGGCGTCCAGTCGGTGCAGGGCGGCCTCGACCATGCCCACCGCGCCTTCGACGATCTGCTGCCGGGCGGCGACGACCGCGCCGGCCTGCTGGCGGCGCAGCATGGCCTGGGCGATCTCGGGGGCGTAGGACAGGCGGGTGATCCGCGACTCGATGACCTTGACCCCGGCCGAGGAGACGCGGGCGGCGATCTCGGCCGACAGCTTGCCGGTGATCTCGTCGGCGTTGTCGCGCAGCGAGAGCTGGCCGTCGTCGTGGGAGTCGTAGGGGTAGTTCCCGGCGATGTGCCGGACGGCGGTCTCGGTCTGGATGGCGACGAACTCCACGAAGTCGTCCACCTCGAACAGGGCCTTGGCGGTGTCCTCGACCTGCCACACCACGACCGCCGCCATCTCGATCGGGTTGCCGACGGCGTCGTTGACCTTGGCGATGGCGGTCTCGTGGTTGCGGATGCGCGTCGAGACCGATCGCCGCAAGGTGAGGGGGATCGTCCAGCGCAGGCCGTCGGTGCGCACGGTGCCGATGTAGCGGCCGAGCAACTGCACGACCCTGGCCTGGCCGGGCGCGACCGCCATGAGGGCGTGGAGCGGCAGGACGCCGATGAGGATGAGGACGATCCCGGCGACGATCGCGCTCGCCGTGCCCCCGTCGCTCTGGGACGCGAGCAGCGCGATGCCCGCGGCGACCAGCAGCAGGCACAGGCCGAGGACGGGCCAGCCCGACACGTCCACGGGACGCCGCTCGCTCACCTGTGCCGCCGGCATCCGCACCGCGACGTCGCCTGACTTCTCTATCTGGGCCATCGATCCTCCGGGGGACTCGTTCGATGGCATCACAATAGCAAAGTGATATCACTTTTCAAGCCCTTTCCCGCGGCCTGGTCGACAAGGTCACCGCCGCTGGCCGACACTGCGAAGACGAGGCTGTCGATCTCGACGGGAGCGCGCTATGAAGATCGTGGTGAACGGAGCGCCCACCGAGGTGGACGCCGGCCCCGACGACGCGGTGGTGGACGTCCTGCGCGACCGGCTCGGCCTCACCGGCGCCAAGGCCGCCTGCCGCACCGGCGTCTGCGGCGCCTGCACGGTCATGGTGGAAGGAGCGCCCCGGCTGAGCTGCCTGCTGCCCGCCGCGGCGGCCGAGGAGCGCGAGGTCACCACCGCCGAGGGGCTGAACCACCCGGTCCAGCGTGCCCTGGCCGTGCACGACGGCATGCAGTGCGGCTACTGCACTCCCGGCCTGGCGGTCGGTGCCGCCGCGTTCGTCGACGACTGGCGCGCCCGCAATGGCGACGTCGCGCCCTCCCGTGAGGACATCGCCGCCGCCATGGCGGGACATCTATGCCGGTGCGGGGCCTATGAGGGCATCCAGGCGGCGATCGCGGCGGCCTGCCGTGGCGAGTACGACGACCCCGCGGCCCCCGTCGCGCCGGCGCGAGTGGAGGCGATGGACAAGGTCACCGGCCGGGCCCGTTACACCACGGACGTCCGGCCCGAGGGCCTGCTGGAAGGGGTGATCATCCGCTCGACTCACGCACACGCCCGCATCCTCTCGGTACGAGTGGCCCCTGCCGCACACA